>CASBPX010000028.1 GCA_949127735.1 Candidatus Obscuribacterales bacterium
AATGGGAATTATTCTTGACCAGGAAAATGTACAGCGATTAGTCAATTTAGTCGGCCAAGCTCACGCCAAGCAGATGCTTTTTTCTGGCGCCACCATGGGTAGTGCGCGTGCCGAAGCCATTGGCCTGATTAATCAAGCCGTAGCCGACAATCAATTGACGGAATTTACTATGACTCTAGCCGCTGCCATCGCCGACAATTCCCCCCAGACAATTGTTTCTATAAAAGACTCAATGACTTTTACCTTGCCGACCAAGTATGAGAAGCCGGCACGGGCCAACCAAAAAGCAGCTATCGATAGTTATACGTCTGCTGATTTTCGCCAGCGCCTCGATCTAATTGATAACTAAAATAGCTGAATCCGCCTCAGTCAACTGAAGCGGATTCACAATTTCTCAAAGAGTGATTATTTAGACTGCAACGACCCGCTTAATCTCGGGCAATTCTTCTCTAATAGCACGCTCAACGCCCATTTTCATGGTCATGGTCGAGCTTGGGCACATGCCGCAAGCGCCCACAAGACGAACTTGTACTTCATCGTCTTTAACGTCTACGAGTTCGATATTGCCGCCGTCCATCATCAGCATGGGGCGAAGCTTGTCGAGAATCGCTTCTACTTTCTCTTTCATACTCTCTCCTCGTTGTTGGTTCTGACCAGGTCAATGTTCGATACCGAGCCAGACCATAGCTTAATCTTCATTGTAACTTGATTTGGGCCAATTAGCCGTCTGGCCAGCCTATAACTGTAGGGCTCCAGTAAAGAAACCTTAGTAAAGAAACCTTAGTAACGAAACCTTTCGCTAAAGTCAGCCTTCATCTTAAGCTGAAATAAAGGCCGGGGGGCAAGCCCTTATATTGTTATATGCTTTTGCCAGCGCCAGTCAGGCACAGTTATAAGCGCAGACTCAATTTTAAGAAGCTGAAAACAATAGGAGTTGTATAGATGGCAAGAGTAGCAATTAATGGATTTGGCCGCATCGGCCGAAATGTATTTCGGGCCTTCCTGGAAAGCCAACCAAAAGATCTTGAAATCGTGGCAATTAATGATCCGATGCAAGATTTAGTGCAATCAGCACACCTGCTCAAATATGACTCAGTGCAAGGCGAATTAAAGCAGCACCAGATCAGCCACGATGAAGACTCTCTCATCGTCAACGGCAAAAAAATCAAATTCTTCCGCGAAAAAGCTCCAGCTGATTGCCCATGGGCCAAGCTCAACGTTGATATCGTACTCGAGTGCTCTGGTGTTTTCACTGATGCTGAAAAAGCCAAGGCTCACATCACTGCCGGCGCTAAAAAAGTATTGATCTCAGCTCCTGCTAAAAACGAAGACATCACCATCGTTATTGGTGTCAATGACAAATCGTATGACCCTGAAAAACATAACATCATCTCTAATGCCAGCTGCACCACTAACTGCTTAGCTCCAGTGGCTAAAGCAATTGATGACGCTTTCGGTATCGAACAAGGATTGATGACCACAATTCACAGCTACACCCTCGATCAAAAATTGCTCGACGGCGCTCACAATGATTTGCGTCGCGCTCGCGCTGCCGCCATGTCTATGATTCCTTCCAGCACCGGTGCAGCTAAAGCAATCGGTCTGGTTATGCCTCACCTTAAAGGCAAGCTCAATGGTTTTGCCATGCGCGTGCCCACACCAAACGTTTCAGTTGTCGACCTGGTGGTCACCCTGAAAAAAGATGTCACTGTTGAACAAATCAACAAAGTGATCAAAGACGCAGCTGAAGGCCCTCTTAAAGGCATCCTTTCTTACTGCACAGAACCACTGGTATCAATCGATTTCCAGGGCAACAAACATTCGTCTATCTACGACTCTGAGCTGACCATGCTGGTTGGTGAGCGTATGGTCAAGATTTTGGCCTGGTACGACAACGAATGGGGCTACAGCAACCGTCTGGTTGAACTGGCTGAAATGGTGGCAAAAAAGCTTCCGGTCAGCGCTAAAGTCTAATCAATAACGAAAAGGACGCCCTCATAATTTTGGGGGCGTCTTTCCATCTGTTCGTAAAACTAGAACGTATACGTTCTAGTTTCTGAAGGTTCTAACCAAAGATCCACCTTACTTTACTTTTCACGGCAGGTACAAATGAAAAAAACTATTCAAGATCAAGGCCCTAAGCACTTTGAAGGCAAGAAAGTTTTGGTCAGAGTTGATTTCAATGTGCCACAAAATGAAGACGGAACAGTAGCCGATGACTCGCGCATCAAAGCTGCTTTGCCCACCATCAATTGGCTGGCTAAAGCCGGCGCCAAGGTAGTTTTACTTTCACATTTGGGCAGACCGAAGGGCCAGGTCACTGAAAAGTATTCACTTAAACCAATTGCCGAGCATTTAAAAAAACTGTTGGCAGAGTTGGGTCATAAGAGTGTTCACTTTGTTGATGAATGCGTTGGTCCAAAGGCCGAAAAAGCAGTATCGGACATGAAAGATGGCGATATAGCCTTGATGGAAAACGTACGTTTTCATGCCGAAGAAGAAAAAAATGACCAGGCATTTTCACAGAAGCTGGCTGCCCTGGGTGACCTTTACGTCAACGACGCTTTCGGCACGGCTCACCGCGCGCACGCTTCAACCGAAGGAGTGACTAAATATCTCAAACCGGCTCTAGCAGGCATGCTCGTGGCCAAAGAAATTGAGATGTTGTCTTCCGCTCTGAACAATCCCACTCGCCCCTTTGCCACTATAATTGGTGGCGCCAAAGTTTCAAGCAAAATTGGTGTACTAGAAAATCTACTCAACAATGTTGACGTTCTTGTGATTGGCGGGGCTATGGCATTCAGCTTTCTCAAAGCCCAGGGCCTCAACGTTGGCAAATCTCTAGTTGAAGAAGATCGTCTTCAATATTGCAAAGAATTGGAAACCAAAGCCAAAGAGAAAGGCGTCAAGCTAATCTTGCCCGTAGACGTTGTCGTTGCTTCTGAGATCAAAGCAGGCGTGACTACGAAAGTGGTAAAGGTATCGGAGATTGAAAGTGATGTGATGGGCTTAGATGTAGGCCCGGAGACAATAAAATTGATCGTCGAAGCCCTGGCACCTTGCAAAACAATACTTTGGAATGGCCCTCTAGGAGTATTCGAAATTGAAGGTTTTGAGCGCGGCACGTGGGCATTAATTGACTGCCTGGTAGACCTGACTAAGAGCGGCACGAAAACCATTGTTGGCGGCGGCGACTCAGTCTCGGCATTAAAACTCAAAGGCGTAGATGATCATTTGCTCACTCACATAGGCACCGGCGGTGGCGCCTCCCTCGAGTTTTTAGAAGGCATCGAACTTCCTGGCATCGCGGCTCTCGATAATAAAGAAGCAGTTGGCAATAAAGCCTGAACTTATTTGGTAAAGTAAGTAAGTGCGGCAAACTACTTCAGCTTTAATCGGTCTATTAGTCTCGTCATTGGTGCTTTCGAGCCTGGCACTGCCTGTGACCACGCAGGCGCAAGGCCCGCGTGGTCACCAGTATTTACTAAACGGCCAGCCGATTTCACAAGAGCGTTATCAGGCCTTGCAAATGCTCAATCAATCGATTCCGCTTTTGCAGGCCAATCAAAATCAAGAAGCCATCGATTTATTGCTGCAAGCTGAACAGCTGGCGCCTCAAATCGCCGAGATTCACAACAATCTTGGTCTGGCTATGGCTAAACTCGGCAAAAACACCGAAGCCTTGCAAGAGCTGGAGACCGCTAAACAACTCAAGCCAGAGCTTGCCGCCACATGGCTCACCCTTGGTGGCCTGTATCAGTCTCAGGGTCAAGTTAACGAAGCAGTATCTACTTATAGTGAGTTTCTCACCAGATTTCCTGGTCACAAAGATGCCGGTAAAATCAACAGTTTGCTTGCCGGTTTGAAAAAAGAACTGGCTAACGGCACTATTCCTCGCCTGAATAAACAGGAAGTGAACAAAGAAAATTATCTGGGCGAACTGGTTGGTCATCTAACGCGCTGGCCGCAGGCCAAGCTGCCGATTAAGGTCTTTATCACCCCAGGCACAGGAACACCAGGTTTCGTGCCTCAGTACACTCAGGTTTTAGAAGAAAGCCTGGCGATGTGGCAGCAAGCGGCTAAAAACAAAGTCTCGTTTAAGAGAGTAGACAAGGCTGCCGACGCTGATCTCGTTTGTTCATGGACAGCTGATGCCGGCTCTTTTACGAACCGTGCTGAAGCAGGTGAAACAACTGTTTTTACTAACTCGCTGGGTATAGTCAAAGGCACCATTAAAGTGCTGACCGTGGCGCAAGTCGCTGAATTACCCCTGACGATAAATCGCCTGCGTCAGATTTGTTTGCACGAAATCGGACATGCGCTGGGCTTTGGTGGTCATACCAGAGATCCGCAAGACATGATGTTTTTCTCCACTCGCGTGACCGATATGGATCGAGGCCTCAGCCCCCGTGATGTCACTTCGATCAAGCTGCTGTACAGCACTGACCGCGTATCGGCCATTTCGACCGATACTAAATTGCCATAATTCTCAGTGCGGGCCTGTGGGAATCTTACGCAGTGCTTGGGACTTCCCCCGGTTGTTGAAAACCCTCACAGTGCCTAGACTCTAATAGAGAGCAAGCACAAGAGGCAGCAACAAAATGATGAGCATGTTTAACCACCCCGCCGACGAAGAAAAACTCTGCCAGGTTCTCAAAGCCTATGTCGAAGAATGGGGCCCAGAAAACGTCATTGTTTCAGTGCCTGAACACTGGAGCGAATATAGCGCTAACAATCTCGGTCGCGTCAGACTGGAGTTCGCTACGCAGAACACAGTATCAATCAGAGTCGAATATGATTTCGTCAGATTGAGCTACAACGTCGATTTAGTGGCTGCCTGAGCCACTGTAAATCAGAATTTTTCGGACTAAAATTTTAAACGTGTTGAAGCTGCCTTCAACACGTTTTTTTCAAAGAAATACTTTCGCAAGTAAATCTTCAGCAGGAGTTGCGGTGACAGTGCACGGAAAAAAATACCTTTAAAGGTATTTTTTTCAACAAATCTAAGCAACAGCTTTAGCTGTTAGCGGAAAGCTTTCATCTCTTTCAAATTAGCAACAGCAACTTGCGGGCTCATTTGGCCAGCCGCAATCAGTTTCTGCATTGCTCGGGCGTTTTGCAAAACCAGCGGAGGTACTGGTGAACAATCTTCCCAGACTGATTCGAAGGCAATACGATTTTGCAAGGCCGCTTCCATCAGACCAAGCACAGTTACTTCACTTACCAAAGTTGATTGCACCAGCAAATCGAGAACTTCTAAAATGTCGCGATTGCCCGCATACAAGCCAAATCCGACGGTGCTGTGAGCTAATTTAGAATTAGCATTGGCACCAGCTATACCACCAGTCAAAGTGTTTTCGTATCTGGCATTTTTTACGCGCTGACAAAGTTGCTCATGGCTGATTTGCCCGGTGGTAAAACGCGAAAGACCATCGATCAAGATTTTGTAAATGGCCATAGGCAAACCGCAACAGCGATTAAGACTCTGGCCTATAGTCAATCCGCGAGCAAGGCTATAAAGTCTAGCTTGATCAAACTGCCCCCGATCAATTAGCTGACATGAGATTGCCAGTTCACCAAGAGCACTGTCTGCGAAGGCATTGCTTGGGTGCAGTTCGAGCATTTCAAGAACTTTATGGAATGGTAAAAAATCATGCAATGCTTGCTTTAAAGTTTGCAGAGCCCATGGTTTAAAAACCATATTTGAGCGAATGGCCGTGGCTGCATCAAGAAATGCACGCCTATCGCTGGCGGCTATAAATCCACTTTCGAACAAAACGTCTATCACCTGGCTATTGCGCATGCGGGCGAGTTCTGCCACCTGCGTCAGTACTTCTTGCGACACCACTTCTGATTGGGCAATTAATTCCAGCATCAGACTCTGGTCGATAACGCCTTGATCGAGCACTCGAATAGTGGTCGTCTGGCGAGCAATCTGGCTTAATGCTGGGGAGGTGCCTAAAGTGGCTGTCATAGCGGTAAAAAGCTCGGCGAATCAGGGTGGTTTAAAGCATGCATAGCAAAAACATACAGAACTGCCACTGCAGTTCTTCTCAGTCAGTTAAAAATACCAAAATAGGAAGGTGGAAATCTGAGACTAAATACTTTTACTCATTGCTAAATATTCAGTAAATTCATTATAGGTTGTTAATCAAGCCAGTCAATGGCCGCCTACGTAGGATTACGCTACTTTTGTGCAATTATTTTTAAAAGGGCAAAATTACTGCAATGGCTGACGAAAGCAGACTTTTCGCGAGTTGTGGTCAACCCAGATCAGCTCATGCTTAAGTTTTGGATATTCACTGGCAAAAAATAGTCTGGTTTTAACAGAAGTATATGGCTCTAGGCTGAAGAGATATTCTGAATCATCGCCTGGCCCCATGGCCACCGGATACTTATTGCCATTGGCGTCGCGCAAAAATAAATCAATGGCGCTGAGTTTCTTTTCGCTGTTATTGTCGATGGTGACGTCGATGCGAATGAAGTGCCCGTCTAATCCGTCGCCCATAATTTTGGTTTTGCCTACTTCTATAGCCAGGCCATCAAGGTTGTTATTTACCTTTTTAGTTGGTTCGGTCAGAGTGGGCAGAAGCAAATCAGTATTGATGGATAAATTAAGGTCGTCGCCTGGTTCAAGAGTGGCCTTGTCACCGCGCTTCATAATGGCATGACCAGCAGCAATCAAAGCACCGGCCGCCGCTCCACCAGCAATGTTATAGCCATGAGTAAATGATACCCCGCGCATTCCGCCCATAAAATAATATGCACCAAGAGCGCCAACAATTGCACCGCCGGCAGCATTAGCAGCAACCATGCCAGTGGCGTTCATGACGCCTTTTAAAGTAGCCTTTTTAAAATTATTGGCATCGGCTGAGAAGCGAAAACGCCTCTTGTCTGGCAATTCCAGCTCAGTGAAGGAAACTTCAAGAAAACCTGGACGCTGCACTCTTCTCGGGGGCAGTGTATGCGATACATATCCTTTGAAGACAGTGCCTTGAGGAATAACTTTATTCTCTTCTACATAGATGTCTTCGGTCACCGTGGCCGTCACCACATCGTTGACACTGGCTGGATGAAGCTTGCCGTCTAAATCGCGATCGAGCAAATGCATCCCATGAGTGGGCACAGAGGCTAGTTTGAGTTTGATACTGGTGCCGCGCGGTACGCAATAAACCAACTCCGCTTTAAGCAGCGGGCTGGTGGCACCTTTGGGCACGATCAAGCTGTTTGTAGAGCCATCGGCCTTGGGCAGCTCTTTGAGCTTTTGCCGGCTCGGCGACACCTGGGCAGATTGGCCGGGCAATACGACCTCTTGCTCCTTGATAACATCGCCTGGATTTTCAGGCAATCTTTCAAGCCCTTGTTTATCTAGCAGCCTCTGGCCCCAAGCCGGCGCTGCGGGCAAAAGCCCCGCCGACGACCCAATGACAAAGCTTAACGCCAAAGCTGAAGACACTTGTGTACGGATGAAATTGCTCAAAATCTGGCCCTTGCCGGCTGAAACAGTCGACAAGAGTATAACTTATATTGAATAGCCCACGCAGACGTAGGGGCTGAAATCTGTTAAGGTATTGCTAGATACAAACCCGGTCCTGTCCTTACTACGTAGCATTTGAAGAGCTTTTAATGGCGGTTGAGCCAACCGAAATCAAGCTGAATAACAAAGACCGTTCCGCCACGCAGCAGAACATTATTGTTCTCAAATACGGCCCGGAACTGTTGAGTGAGATTGCCGCGCTGAGCAAGTCTAAACGCTTGTACGACGCCATTCTCATCGACTCGACTTTGTGCGGCTACTTATTTCCCGCTGAAATTTTAGTAGAAGCCGGGCGACTGGCAGAAAGACTACTCGAACTTTCCGGAGCCCTGATTTTTCTTAAATCAGACAAAGCTATAGCCATTGTGCGCGAAACTTTGACCGGGCTTATGTCATTTCACGTTTTCGATAATCATGCCGAACTTTTTGATTATTCGCCTTCACTGACTAAATTTATTCAAACAGCCCTTGGTAGTGCCACCACTTTTGTGGAAGAAAGCACAGATTTATCTCACCAGGTTTTGATGTCGATTGTGCCTGTGCTAACGAGCCATGGCCTTGATTTAAAGATCAACATGGATAAGCATCATCGTCGCAACCTGCTTTTAGCCGCAGTAGACAACTATTCACCAGTGGTGGCACTGAGCAATAAATTAGTCGCCGGCGGGCGCATCTCCGAACCAGAATTTCTTGAGCGCATGAAAGAGCTTGAGCTGGAAAAATCTATTTATCCGGTCTTTCCTAAAATTCCATTTCTAGTTAATTGTTTTAAAACCAAGACTCCATTCACAATTAAAGAATATTTTCTTGCTTCAGGGCTGGTATCAAAGTCTCAGCTCGACGAAATGATGATGGAACTCAACTCAATGCCGGCCAAACAAAAAGTGGCCCTGGGCACCCTGGCCGTAAAAAAACAAATTCTGACCAGCCGCCAACTCGAGATTGCTCTACAAGACCAGGCCTTTTACGGCCAGACTGAAGAGAAAGACAATGTCAAACTAGGCTCAGTAGCCGGTGAAGACGATAAAGTACAGTCACTGGTTGGCCACCTGGGTTCAACCGATCCGTCTAACCTTTTGCAAAACCTCGCCACCAATCGCGAAACTGGTGTGCTCTCAGTTGAATATCGTGATATGCAATTCAGGGCCCTGTTTGAAGTAGGAAAAATTTCGCACGCCAAACTCGGCAAAATTATGGGCAACAAGGCGGTCACTGAATTTGCCTCGGCATGGAAGCAAGGAATTTTTGTTTTTGTCCAGCGCACCCCTCCAGCCGACCTGGCTAAAGACATATGCAAAGTCTCTAAAGCCTTAGACAAACTTCTTCTTGATGCCGCGCTGGCTGCCGATAACACTGAAGTTACCTGGAAGAAATTACCAAAGGCGGCCGATTCTGTTTTGGAGAAATTACCAGATCCAAAAAATCATTTGGCCGACGAAACTCTCACCGATCCCAAAGAAAAATTTGTGCTCTCAGTCACTGAACGCGCCATGATGAGACGCTTATGGAACGCCCTGGACGGTCTGCATTCTATTGCTCTGGTGATTCGCAACTTAGGCGACGTAACAACATCAGACGCTGCGGCAGCCATCGACAGATTACTTTCATACGAACTGGTGACTGTGCCGACTGTTGACCTGTTTGGACCGCTGACCAAATTCCAAACTCTGGTTAAGCGCATTACCGAAACCATCGGTATCGAACGCTCCGAAGCATTCTTGCGCCTTTCACTGCGTGACACCCTCGGTTATTCAGGACGAGCACGCGTATTTATTCTTTCTCGGCAGGCAGACGTCGGTGTTGACATGGCCGCAGCAAGATCGGCCGGCACGTCACTGTCGGTGGTGCTACAAGATTTAGAAGACTGGCAAGTCAAATATATTGAATACGCCACTCAAGAACTTGATCGCAATATGCTTCTCACCATTATTCGTGAGGTTCACAACGCTGGTTAGAAAGACTTTTCTAAGCGTTTATTACTTGTTCCGCGTAAGCCATATACAGAGGAAAATAGTTTGAGAGAGGATGCCAGCAAGAGAGATAAGAGAAAGGGACGCACACTGACCGAAATTGCTTTCCGCTCCGTCAGCACTGGATTAATTTGCTGCCTCATTCCTCTGAGTTTCTCTTTCGCCTCTAATTTGCCTGCGCGAGGTCAAAGCGCGAGCGAAACCGACGTGCTCGGTGTGCACAAGTCGTCTAACTCAGTGACAATTGATACTTTTCCTCTGGCTGCCGTAAAAATTGCTGCCGCCGCTAATCCTAATACTCCACCAGCATCGCTAACCAAATTAGCTGCTGATTCAAGCAGTTTTGTACGCCGGGCTGTAGCGTCCAATCCTAAATTAAGCGAAGAGCTAAAAGAAAAATTAGCGGTAGATAGCGATCAAACAGTAGTTGAATCACTGCTCAAATCTAGCAGCCTGCCCAACTTGAGCACACTCGATAAACTGCTGGCGGCTTCCACCCCGCGCATTCGCGAGACGCTGGCCGCCAATGAAAATACACCTACGGTAATCCTGGCTAAACTTTCACAAGGTCCTATCTATACTGAATATTTATTGTTGTCGCTGGCGCGCAATCCGCACAGTGGCCCAGATGTAACTACTCGCCTGGTGCGCATCGGTGACCGCCTGGTGCGTACTTTTCTCGCCCGATCGGCCAAACTGCCAGCCGCATGTTTTGTTGCTTTAGCTAATGACGGCGATCTCGGCGTGCGCTCTATGGTGGCGGCCAATCCTCATTGTCCGCAGACTTTGCTTGATTTGCTTGCCAAAGACGCAAATACAATTGTGCGTGAAGCCGTGGCTTTAAATCAATCCACAAGCAAAGCGACGCTGGCAAAACTGGCCGGCGACAGCCATCAAGACGTAAGGCAAGCGGTAGCCGGCAACTACACCAGCGAAGCACAAGTGGTTGGCTCATTGTCTAAAGATCAAAACGAAACAGTCAGAGCGCTGGCTGCTGCTAATCCTAATATTGACCCCACAATTTTGCATGCTCTTGCTAAAGATTCTTCTGCCGCGGTACGTTGCGCCGTAGCCCTTAATAGCAATACTAAGGTAGATACCATTAAATCTTTGATGGGCGACGGCACCATCGCCGTGATGCAAATTCTGGCGGCCCAACCAGTCTTGGAAGCAGCCGACTATGAAAAGCTGGCTGTTTGCACAAGCCCTCTCGTACGGCTGAATCTGGCCAATAATCCGGCCTTGAGCGAAAGCGTGATCAAAATTTTGGCACAAGATCAAGACGCACGCGTACGAGCATCTTTAGCTCACAATGCTCGGGCTAAAGTCAGTGAAGAAGTTTTCATCGCGCTGTCAAAAGATCATGATGCTCTGGTGCGCGAAGCTCTGGCTGTCAATGCTAAAGTGCCCGCCACCACATTAACCGCACTTTCGCAAGATGATGCCATAACCGTACAAACGGCTCTGGCTGCCAATCCTAATATTGCCGGCGAAACCTTAATGGCTCTGGTTAACAGCGATTGCGGCGCTATTCGCAGGGCGCTTCTGCAAAGGGGCGATCTACCAGAAGTGGCACTGGCCAAACTGACTGCCGCTGAAGAAATCAAATTTATTTTGGCCGGTCGCGCTCAAACCTCACCATCGGTATTGGCTATGTTAGCCAAAGACGCCGATCCTAGCTTGCGCAGTCAGGTGGCGGCCCAGGGCAAATTAAGCCCCGAAACCTTAAAAATATTGGCCAGCGACAAGAGTCAATATGTAAGAGCAGCTTGTGCTGGTAACCGGGCAATCAGCGCCGAATTACTTAATGCCCTGGCCCTCGACGCTCAAGCTCTTGTAAGAGCCAGAGCGGCAGGAAATCCTTCAGCGTCTGCCGAAACTCTCACCCTTTTGGCACAAGACAAAAATCCTGAAATCAGAAGGGCGGCTGCCGCTAATCTGACAACACCTGCTACCACTCTGGCATTGCTTGCCGAAGACAACGAAACCTGGCTGACCAAATAAGTAAGGACCGATAATAAGATGGCAACGGGCGGCACGCGAAAAGTAGAAATAGAAACAGAAGTAGTAATAATTGACGCAGTGCGCACGCCTATAGGCAAATATGGTGGCGCCTTAAAAGACGTACGGCCAGATGACCTGGCGGCACTGGTAATCAAAGCTTTGCTTGAGCGCAACCCACAGGTAGTGGCAGCAGAAATTGAAGATGTGCTGCTTGGCTGCGCCAATCAAGCCGGCGAAGACAACCGCAACGTCGCGCGCATGGCGGCCCTGCTGGCCGGTCTGCCGGTAAGCGTTGCCGGCGGCACGGTTAACCGCTTGTGCGGCTCAGGTATGATGGCTGTCAGTGATGCAGTCAACGCTATTAAAAATAATATGGGCGATATTTTCATCGCTGGTGGTGTTGAATCTATGAGTCGCGCCCCGTTTGTGATGGGCAAACCTGAAGCGGCCTTTCCCCGCGGCGACATGAAGCTGATTGATACCACTCTCGGATGGCGTTTTATCAACAAAAGTCTCTCCGCCCTGCATCATCCATTTTCCATGGGCGAAACAGCCGAAAATGTGGCTGAAAAATATGGCATTGCGCGAGTTGATCAAGATGCTTTCGCCCTCAGTAGCCAGTCTAAATATAAAGACGCTTTAGAAGCGGGACGTTTTGAGAAAGAAATTGTACCGGTCTCAGTGCCTAAGAAAAAGGGCGCGGTAGAGATAGTCAAATTAGACGAACATGCCCGCCCAGAGACAACTTTGGCTGACCTGACCAAACTCAAACCGGCATTCCGTGAAGGCGGCAGCGTCACCGCCGGCAATTCATCTGGTATCAATGATGGTGCCTCGGCATTGCTTATAACTACTGCCGAAAAAGCCGCCGCTTTAAATCTAAAACCTCTAGCACGCATTGTTTCTGCTGCAATGGCTGGAGTCGACCCGGCAATTATGGGAATCGGGCCTGTGCCTGCCACCAGAAAAGCGCTGGAGCGAGCTGGTCTAACTATGGGCGATCTTGATCTGCTTGAATTGAATGAAGCTTTTGCCGCTCAAGTACTCGCCTGCTGCCGTGACCTCGAGGTAGACCCGGCTAAACTCAACGTTAATGGCGGCTCCATTGCCCTTGGTCATCCACTGGGCGCTAGTGGTGCCCGCATTTTGACTACTCTGGTGCACGAGCTGTGCAGGCGCCCGGAAGCCAAACGCGGTTTGGCCACAATGTGTATTGGTGTCGGTCAGGGAATAGCCATGATTATCGAGAAAGTATAGAAGTTTAAAAATTTAGAAGTTTAAAAAGTATAGAAAGTTTAGAAGAGTAAGAGAAACATGACACAGGCAGTTAGCAAACTAAAATTTCTACAGTTTTCGGACGTGCTGTTGGATTCAAAACTTACGCACGCAGGCATGGCCAACAGCGGTTTTTCACATAGCCATTTCGCCCTACCAAGAGAAGAGCGCAGTGAACGAGCGCGGGAAATTTTAGAAGCCACCATCAACGCCTTTGCCCTGGCGAAGCAAGAAAAAGTTGACGCGGTTTTAATTCCTGGTGGTCTATGGGATAACGTCACCGTCACTGGCTATACCGTCAACACTCTAGTTGAAGCAGTGGCTTCACTGGGAAATATCCCTGTTTATATAGCGCCTGGCCATCGCGATTTTTACACCAGAAGCTGCCTTTATACCAACGATATGCTCTCAGCCCGAGGTTACCGGCACTGGCCGGCTAATGTGCATATTTTCACCAGCGAACATTTCACCTCTGTAGCTCACCCTACTCGTGGTGACGTAGCCTTTGTCGGCAGGGCGTTTTCCAAAGCTTCCCGCCGCACTGAACGCATTTTGTCTGGCAAATTGCCCAAGCTCGCCAAAGCAGCAATAAATATCGGTGTTTTTGCCGGTACCCTTGAATCGCATCCATCGGTAATCGCTGATGCCAGCAGGTTGCAAGTGCAAAAACCTTTGATTTATCCATTTTCTGAAGAAGAACTGGCCAATCAAAATCTGACTTATGCTGCTGTGGGCAATATCAAAGAGGCCTACCAGATAACCACTGGAGACGAACGTTTAGTGGGCGCCTATGCCGGTTGTCTGGCCGGGGGGACTTTTGACGAACTGGGTCCACGTTATGCCATTCTTGGTGAAGTGGAAGTAGACAGCAACGGTAAATCTACCGTCAATTTGATTCCACAAGAACTTGATCTGCGCCGCATGATGTTTGTCACCGTAGATGTATCAGGTCTTGGTGATGATGAAATGCGCGATGAAATTTTGGTCAATCTTGAAGAATCTGGTGTGCGCGGCGACACCGACATTGTTGCGCTTAATCTGGAAGGCCGGCACAAGCCTGGTGCCAACCCTAAAGAAATTGCCGTCAGTCTGGCGCAAGAATTTTATTGTTTGCGCGTGATGGACAACACCAGACCAAATTATCTGGCCGAAAGGTTTGATCAGCGAACCACCGAATGGAAATATGT
>CASBPX010000029.1 GCA_949127735.1 Candidatus Obscuribacterales bacterium
GATCAGCCCTCACTAACTCGAAAGGAGGACAACCATGACACGTACAAGGCTAAGCCGAATGTAGGTCCTGGTGGGCGCACCGCCAATAGTGGCAGTGCAAAAGTCACCTTGTTCGTTGAAGCACTCAGCTTAAGAACGTACCCGCGTTCTTAAGTATCTCGGCCTTGCTGAGTGTGGAGTTCAAGATGACTCTCCGCTTGCACCAGGACCTCCATTCCTTGGAGGTATTATGGGCAAGTCGTATCGCGGTGCGCAAAATCGGCGCACCAATTCCATTCGCTGCCACGGCAGTGATGTCGAGGCCATCTTCGTCGCCCTCGGCGACATCTTCGTTTCTCAGTCGACTTTCGATAAGCTCATGGCTCGCGACAGCCAGCAGATTGAGCAGTATCGTCAGGCTTACGAGAACGGCGAAGAAATGGTCCGTGTTGTTCTGCGTCCTCGCTTCGACGGTGGTTACAACGTCGAAGACGGTCGTCATCGTGTCATCGCCGCCAAACTGGCTGGTGTCGGCTTCATCGAAGCTGCCATCGTCGGCCAGGTTGAAAGCGAAGACTAACAAGTCTTAGTTCATGAAAAGGGAAGTTGTGAGCCGGCCTTCGAGCTAGCCGCGACTTCCCTTTTCCTTTTTTTTGTCACCAAGGATTCCAAGAGATATGCAAATCATGAAAAATAACGCCATCAAAGTGCTCGTGGCGCTGACACTGACAGTGCTCGTCTGTGTGGGCCTCTGGGGCTGCTCCGGCAACAGCTCGATATCGACGGCACCATCGCTGCCCGACCATTTCACCGTCAAAGAGCGGGTGATCTTCAAGGTCAAGAACTCTTTCGACGTCGAAGGCGACGGCGCCAACCACGGTAAGGTGTACGAACACCTGGTGCAGTTGACACGCTCGTTCACTTTCGAAGACAAGGACGGCGCCACCGTTGCCACGGCCAGCCTCTCGGCATTCAGCTGGGGCACGCAAATAAACATCGTCGACGGCAACGGCAAAACGATAGGCACCATCAAAGAAGAGGTGTTCAGCTCCCTGGTGAGCAACTGGAACACCTACAAGGTTCTTGATGCCAGCGGAAAGGTCGTCGCTTACTCGAAAAAGAGTGAGTTTTTCGCCACCAATATCACCCTCGAGAATACCAGCGGCAAAGTCGTCGCTGAGCTTCATCGTGGCGCGATCAACTGGACCGGCGATTCGTGGTCGGTAACCATCAAAGACCGCTCGGCAATCGACGCGCGCATTCTGCCTTTCATTGCCGCCTACAAGACGGTCTCGGACAACGAAAAGAAGTCCAAGGACGATGGCGGCACGAGCGACAAATCTCCCAGCAAGAAGTAAACTCTCGCCGCAAAAGCGAGGGTCTCAAGAGGGGCACCGGATACGGTGCTTCTCTTTTTCGCCAAATACACTACGGCATATAATATATGACAAGAGCAAAAAAACAGAAAAAAACCAGGCCGATGAGAATGTGAATTCCCATCAAACCTGGCTTTTGACTGTTTAGAAATGCGCATCAGTGATGATGATGCTGGTGTTGGCTGCTGTCAGGATCAGTCTTGGCTGGAGCGGAGTTATCTGGCGCACTGTTCTTGGGAGAACAGATGACAGGATCGGCCATGGGCGGTGTGCCGTGATTGTGACCGGGCATGAAAGTCGCGGGGAAAATAACCATCAGAGCCATCACCACAGCCATAACGAAGTGGAAGATGTCCTGCCCAAGAGCAAGCCAGTGAGGCTTCTTCAAGTCGGCCCAAATGCGGGTTGTGTAATAAGCGCCGAACCAGACCCAGTAGCCGACAAAAGCCACAGAGAGAAACGGGTGTGAGATGGGCTCGGCGAACATCCACCACATACCGAAGAGCATGGCGGCATGCGCGAAGTCATACCACTGTTTGTTGCTGGGAATTTTCTTGCCGTAGGTGAAAGCGCGTACGAGATACCAGACAACACCAACGGGCAGGAGGTAAATCCAGACCGTGGCGCCAGGTATAAATGAGAGCGTAGGCGTGAGCATGGTCACCATAGCGAGCAAGCAGGCACCGTGCCAGAACTCATTTTCCGCGTCGCTGTGGCCGTTTACCTTACGCACATAACTTGCAGCGCAAAGCCGGAAAAGATAGAACACCGTGCCGGCGGCAAAAAAGAGGGCCAAAAGCAAGAGAAGGTCGACACCACCACTGGTGGCGTGGACGTGATTACTATGGTCTACACTGGGAATGCCGGACATGTTGTGCATGTGCTCAGCAATCACATTGCTCGTGTATTTGATGTTATTCATTTTGCTGGTAGCTCCTTACATTAAAAAGCACGTGTGTTTGTGTATCGCCGCACATAACTGACCACCGCTAAGACCCATTGATTGCTCAAGAGAAGGGCGAGGCAGAAATGGTGAATAGGCAGAGGGTTTTAAGGGACTAAAATCGTTTAAGGGGAAGAAAAAGGGGACTTTTATCTCTAACGCTTAGTGCTGCTCTAAATCAAACAAAAAAGCTTATTTATGCATACTATGGATAAACCTTAATTGAAAGTGCTAGCTCAGCCTCGCAAGCCCGCAAAGCCAACAGATATCAAGTGATGCGGGATCACTGATGCGAGTGCAAAAAGTCAATAACAATTGGTCCCTGAGTGTCTCCTGGCCTGCCAAGGTCGTCATTGAGCGATCGATGATTTGTATGGTCGATTTTCTGCAAAATTACAGGCACACCTGAGCGCTCTAGCAAGCGGCTCAACTTAATCGACTGTTCCGCCCCCTGGCGAGTACCAACAATGTAAAAGATCAAAAACGGGGGAATATTTTTACCAGACCTGATATGAAATATGGGCGACGCCTGCCGCCATACAGCCGGATTATTGCTGAAAGCCTGCGAATTAACCGGCTCTTCGTGCTTAGAAAGTAAAGAAGCGGCTACATCATAGGCACCACCATCCAGCAGCACCACTCCTGATACCGCTTTTGGCGACAAACCTTCTTTGCTCAAAAACTGCTGATCACTTGTTACCAGCGCGGCCAGCTGAGCTCCGGCGGAGTGACCAAGCAAAAATATTTTCTGCCCGTCACCACCATAGGTTGCGATATGCGCTTTTACCCAGGCAATCGAGCGCGCTAGATCTTGCACATGAGCGGGATAGCGATATTTTGGCGACAGGCGGTAATCAATGCTGACAAAAATATAGCCACTGTCGTTAAAGAATTGGGGCATGTTGCCTACTGACGAAGTTTTGTCACCAGTGACAAAACTACCGCCGTGAATATAAATCACCACCGGGCGCTTGGCTCCTGCAGCGCTCGCGCTTGAATAAATATCAAGCCGCTGCAAAACATTGTCTCCGTATGCGCAATTCTCTGTCAGCTTAACGTTGGCGCCGCTCGCTGCGCATGGAAACTGACAGAAAATCAGTGCGAACGCAAAAACAATCGATGTGATTTTTTCAAACATTGACGAAGACAACGCTGGACGTTTTGTAAAGTAACTCAGTATCCCCAGGCGGTATGGGTCACCAATCATGGTGATAGTACGGCATTGCGGCGAAAAGAACTTGCAGCGACCGCTGTATACATATAGTTTGAAATGATATTCAACCAATCCAATTAATCAAAGAACAAGCCACTAAAGCAAACCAATTTATTCAATTTAGCAAAAAACAAGAACGCCAGGCCGCTCTTGCACGCTACCGCCACGTACAAAATCATATTTTTTAAAAACGAACCGACTGACAGCCAGTCACACAAAAATCAAAATTATGAAACAGACACATGCTATTAACATCATCGCAACACCCGCAGTAGTTAACAATTCACTTTTGCAAAACCAGTGCAACTGCCCCGATTGCGGCAAAGAAATGGTAGTCAAAAGTGATGGATCAACCTTTTGCACCTCCGAAGGCAAGTTTTTTGAACCCGAATCAAAAGATACCGAATTGATGCAAATGCGCCAGGAATTTGACAAGAAGCAAGGCATAACCGTTAGCTCACGATTGCTCAACATTCCTCGCTTTATCGGCATATCTCAGCTTCCCGACCACTTCTGGCAGCGCTAGACATTGAAATTTCTTAAAAAATACATTCATCGGCCCCGGCCACAAATTTATTCAAAATGAATCAAGCTGATTTATACACTGCTTTCAACGGCAGCGACAAAGTTAAAATCGACACTGTACGCGCCCTTGCAAGCAACGCCATCTCATTCAGTCAAACCAGAACTTTAGGCATCGCTCCGCACATTATCGCCGCCACCAATGCCATAGGCAGCGAACTGCGCGTCCATCAAGCTGAAGTCTGGCCCGCGAAAGTTGCCAGTGCCATTCGTGCAGGCTCACGGGTTGGTCATTCATGGTGGCTTTTTTCACAATGGCTTTTGGGCAAAATTTCGCAATTGCTGCCTAAAGACTCGGCGGAATATGAATTTTGCGAAGAAGTAGAAATTCTCTATGAGCTTGGCTGCGACAACATTCAAGCCTGGCAAGAGTTGATTGCGCGCATAGAAAGTGTGCCCGTTGAAGAGCCGCGATCTGCCCTCGGCGCAGCAGTTATTGCCTACAAACAACTGGCTGTGAGCGCCTTGACTCTGACTGAGGCATCTGGCCTGAGCCTCGATCAAATAAGCGAAGCTCACAATGAACACATTGTTAAAAGCCTTGACCTGACCTGCCAGGCCCTGCTGCACCACCACCGCTTTTCCAATCGCAATGAGGTCTACCAACGCATGAGTACTAAGTTTTTACACGCAATCAGCAAAGGCTGAGCGCATTTCACAATTTAAATTTATCAATATGCAAGCAACTTATTTTGTAATTGTCGGCCTGGTTTTGATTATCGTCTGGCAAATTTATCAGATCAACTGGACTCCGCTCGCCCAGGCAAAAGCCGCAGCAAAAGCGGTTTTGATTAAACAGCGCGCTGACGTTGCCAGCCTCAGCATGCGCACAGATCTGATGCTGCAAAAGCTCTCTGACGTGCGCGCAGCGCACATTCAAGAAACAGAAAGCTATCAACAGTTTGCAGCTCAGCTAGGACAAAATCTGGACAGCGAAGGCGAAATTGTACGCGGTAACGCTTACGCCAGAGTGTCGCAAAGGCAGAAAGAGCTAGAGGCGGCCACGACAATGGTGCGATCGTTTCAACAGTCATTTGTTTTCTTCACCCGAAAATGGAGTGAGCAGATAAGCACACTGATCGACACCTTTCCGGTGATGCTAAAAGAGCCCCAGAAGAGCGGTTTGCAAACACTGCTGGATTTGCCGTCTGCTTTGGCGGAACCGCAAGCAAGGTTAAAAGAGAAATTAGGCATGACAGCATGACAGCGTAGTTAGCTGCACGTGCTGGTTTCATGAAAAGTAGTGAGCCGTTTTTCGGCTCCTACTTTTCTCATTTTGGCTATTAAGCGATATAGTTAGAGCGGTTGCGCTATACTGAAATCAGCGTATTTTAGGTAACCCTGTGCGATTAAACCAACAATCCAAGCTATTCCAGCTCGTGCATTACCCGGGAGTGCACCGCAATGCCACTGCCATCTTTGGGGCACAGGTCTGTCTTTCCATGGGTTTTGTGGCAGCTGGAGCTAAAGTGCTAATAAGCCACGAGTGCCCATTAACATTGCACTACGCCTAAATCTTAAACGCCCTGGCGCTTCAAAGCTTTATCTACAAGCTCAATTTTAGCGGCCAGGCCGGCCACCACATTGTATTGTTCGCGGCCGCGCAGGCGTTCCATTTGATCGCCCAGTGCCTGTTTTTTCTTGATCAGTTGATCGGTCTTAATCCAGTTTTTCAATGAGCGGGCAGCGGCGCGCTCTTCCCAGCTGGCTTCCACACCTGTGAATAACTTGTGTTTGACTTTCTCGCTTACATCAGCACGGGCAGCCGGTGGACGGCTTTGATCAGTAACTTTTTTCAAACCATACTTCAAATAGCTGGTGTCAGAGGCGGCTCCCGTACGTTTATCCAGACCGAGCATTTTAATTGCTTCTGGAGTTAGTGATTTGGGCTTCAGTGCTTTAGCTTTGGCTTCGGTTTCTTCGATGGTTTCGCCTTTAACAAGCCGACGCGATCCGCCACCAACTGTAGTGTCACTGGGGTGGCGTAGGCCGCCGTTTTTTCCATCAATCGCTTTTTGCAGTTTGCCTTCTTTAAGGCCGCGAATTTCGTCCATCACTGCAAAAGCAGCACCCAGACCAAGCAGGAAAAACGGATTGCAAATCGCCACCGACATAAATGACATTTTGTCGCGGCCGCCTATATCTTCCGATAATTTGTGCTGGCGAATTTGATCCAGCGACATGTTGCCGTATTTCTCTGGATTACTCAATTTCATATACTGCAATTCGCGGGTGGCACCGGCCACAGACATGAAAGCTAAATTGGATGCTTCGCGATTAACTCCGTGCGAAGTTTCTCGATTAACTTCGCGAGTCAGGTGACCGGCGCTTTTATCTAAGCCGCCTTCGCGTACAACCGATCGTTCGATGGAGCCTTCTGGGGATTTCACAAAGTTACCTGGATTTACACAATTACCCGGCCACGCCTGCCAGATGAAATTCACATCCCTATTGAACGAAAATCTGGCTCAAATGTCGATGGTGAAACCACCATGGAGCAAGTTGCAGTGCAGTAAAGCTCATCTGAAGGCTATTTTGTCTGCACGAATGAAATCAGCTCATTATGCGATACGAAGTAGACGTAGCCCAGGGCTCCGGCCAGGGTGAAATAAGCCAGACCAATTAACACTTTTTCCATGGGAGTGGCAGGATTAATAAGGTCACGAGCGCCGGCAGCGTCGCCCCCTTTGAAGGTCTTATAGGCACTGTAAGCGGCAATCAGGCCAATTAGCATGAAAATCGGGCTTTGCAGGAAATAGGCCGCAGCAAAAACCATAAACACGCCAGGCACAAGCACCCATCTGGCGATGGCGCTAATAACGAATCCTCCGTCCAGCGGTTTTGCCGGCAGCAATTGCAGTAAATTTAGAAAACACCCAGTAGAACCCGCAGCCATCAATATTGGACTCTGCTGCATAACGCCAAAGTAAAAGAAACCAACTGAAGTGACGCCGCCAATCAAGGGGCCCGCTAAAGAAACCCAGGCACTGGTGGCTTGATCGGGAGGCATTTTATCCATAGCCACATAGGCGCCGAGAAACGGGATAAAAACAGGCAATTTTGGATCAAGGCCAAAATGCTTCATGAAGATGTAGTGGCCCATCTCGTGAATTAAAATCAATCCCACTACCATCAACGCGTATAGCCAACCAAAAACCATTGTGTATACGCCAATCATAATAATCATGGATAGGCCCTTAGAAAGGAACACCCATCCGCCTTTCAGCAACAGCAAAAAGAACATCTTAAACTTAAATACCGCGATGCCAAGCGCTGCTAGTCCGCCAAGAAGCACGTTCTTGGCCTTCGGATTAGGTTGTTGGTTTTCCACGATTGACTGATTGACCTCGTTCTTTTTGCATATAGCTAGTAAAATTAGCTACTTCAATGCTACTTCTACAGTACCCTTTAATGCAGACTATTTTTACAGGGTAACAGGCAACAGCAGACAAAGTGTTGTTCCGGGCGCTATCAGCCCAAACTTTTCCATAAAATGACGTACGTGAATACTACAAGCCAACCTAAAGAACGCCGTTTCACAAGCCCTTTGAAAATCGCCGAAGATCAAATGCTGATCGGCCTGACTTTGCTCGGCCAGGTTTCATATCTGATGTGGCGTACATTCGGATATATGATTCGCCTGCAAATTGATTGGGGCGAGAGCGTTCGCCAGGGCTACATGATTGGTGTCAAATCGCTGGTGGTGGTCGGCATCACCGCTCTCTTCACCGGCCTGGCGATGTCGCTACAGATTTCCCGCGAACTGGTTTCTTTCGGCGCCGACACATCTATTGGAGGTGTAGTGTCACTGGCTCTGGTGCGCGAAATCGGACCAATTACAGCAGGAGTAATTGTGGCTGGCCGCGTCGGATCGTCCATCGCTGCGGAACTCACAACCATGATGATCACCGAGCAAATTGATGCGCTGAAGGTGATGCGCGTCGATCCGATTCGCTTTCTCGTAGTGCCGCGTTATACGGCTGCTCTGATAGTCATTCCAACACTGTCCACTTACGCTATGTTTTTAGGCTTGCTGGCAGGAATATTCATCGCCAAAAGCGCAGCAAATGTGCCTCCTGACACATTTTTGGATTCAGTGCGGCAAACGATTTTAGATCGCGATTTTTCAGTGCACTATTTAAAATCAATCATCAATGCCACCGTAATCATTTTCTTTTCTTGCGCCATCGGCCTGAACACCAGAGGTGGAGCCGAAGACGTCGGCATTGCCACCACCAGAGCAATTGTCTGGACGATGATTTCGATCTTTATCCTCAATTTTGTCGTTACCTCTCTTACTTACGCACCACGCTAATTTTTTTGAAACCAGTTATCGAAACCAGCCAATGAACAGCGAACCAGTTTTACAAGTAAAAAATATCCACAAAGCTTTTGGCGATCGCAAGATTTTGCAAGGCGTCAGCTTTGACGTCTATGCAGGCGAAATGCTTGGCCTGATTGGGCCATCTGGATGCGGCAAATCTACGATTTTAAAAATTATTTGCGGCCTGCTCGAACCAGACTCAGGCGAAGTGATTCGTCGATCTGATGAAATTGGCCTGGTTTTTCAAGGCTCGGCACTACTAAACTCTTTAAGCGTGCGCAATAATCTTGCCCTTGCGCTCGATAGCCGCAATTTATCAAGAGTAGAAGAAGACAAAATCATTCGCGAAAAACTGGCGCTGGTAGAACTTGCTGATTTTATGTATGCCTCGCCCACCAAGCTTTCCGGCGGTCAGCAAAAACGTACAAGTTTCGCCCGGGCTATCGTCAACGATCCCAAAATTATTCTCTACGACGAACCCACCACCGGTTTAGACCCGGTCATGTCAACTGTAATTGAAGACTATATGATTGTCTTATCGAAGCAACTATCTGCTGCCAGCATCGTCGTAACTCACCAGCACTCCACCTGGACCCGCACCACAAACAGAGTCGTGCTCATGTTCGAAGGTAAAATCGTCTGGCAGGGCACACCCGAAGAAGGAATCAAATCGAGCGATCCATTTATCAAACAGTTCGCCAGCGGATCAAGAGAAGGGCCCATGCTGGCGACCAAAATATGACTGAGTGACAACATCGAGCAGGAGACAGATAGCCACTTTGCAATCTACACAACCAAGACCAATAATTCCCGATCACAAGCCCGATCAAAATCCAAATCAACAGCCCACACAAAAACCCGTTCAAAAGCCCGACGTTAAAGAATCAAATCGCAGGAAGAACATGGAGCTCTCACCCAAAATTTCAGCACAAGTAGGATTGTTCGTCATGACGGCGGCTTTCATGCTTATGGGCGGCTGGGGCTGGCTCAAGGGTTTTTCCCTGACTCACCAACCGCAGAGGTTTATCGCTCAGTTTCACGATGTGGCCGGTTTGAACAACAATGCTCCGGTCAACATTAATGGTGTGCGCATCGGTCAGGTGGAAAAAATTGATCTCAAAGGCCGGGGCCAGGTTTTAGTACATTTGAAGATCGTTAGCGAAGACATTACTATTCCCAAAGGCTCGGCCATCACCATTCAAACTCAAGGTCTGGTAGGAGCAAAATATATTGAAATTACTCTGCCTGAAACCAAGCAGGGTGAGTCACCTCCCGCAATCGAACCAGGCGCTATTGTCATGGGTCAAGACCCGGTGCGTCTAGAACTAATCGCCAACAAAATTGCCACCAAACTAAATGTCTTCGTTAATGACGTAGGGGGCAATGATGTAGGAATAAGCCTGGCAGAAGCACTTCGCCACTCAGGCGAGACTGTACACAATATTAATGAAGCTGCCAAAAAGCTGAACAGCAACATGGACACTTTAAAAATCGCCTCTGAAAATTTCAGCACTACTTCAACTAAAGTTGGTCAGGTAGCTGATTCATACAAGAACGTCTCTTTTGGTGCCAACGCTTTTTTCACTCGCGGCACGAGAACCGCCGATTCAATCAGCGTGTTGTCATCCAATTTGAATACAACTTCCAAGCGTCTCAACAAAATTCTTGATAACCCAAACTTTAGTGGAGATCTAAAAGAAACCGCACTACTGGCTCGTCAAACGGCCGACAGCATCGGCGTGACCATGCAAAATCTGAACAGCACCCTAAAAGATCAGGGCTTGCGCACTGACGTTTTAACCATGCTTGGCCGTGTCAATGATTCCACCGAAAGAATCGCTAAATCTATTGAGTCGGTTAAGAGCATTAGCGAAGACAAAGAACTGCGCACTGATGTCAAAATAGCAGTCAACAACCTGAAAGAGGCGATGACGAAATTGGATGGTCTGGTAAGCGAACCGGGCTTCAAAGACGATATTCGCTCGACTATGACAAAAGTCAGAACTGCCGCAGATCAAGTAGACGTGGCCGCTGAGAATTTCAATACTGCCATTTCTGGTCCGCGCCCATTGTGGAAATTGATGTTCGGCAAAGGTATTAAAGTAAGAGCGGCCAATCCTAAAGATGTTAAAAAATTGGACAAGCTTGAAAAGAAAGAAGACAAAATTCTTAAAGAGAAAGCTGACGTCGGGGTGGTCGAAATTGAAGTACCCAAAACGCCACAATGACGGTGAACGAGTAGTAAAAGCTTGAGCGATATCGCTCAAGCTTTTAAACCACTATTGAGTATGACGCCACTGACCACTGGAGTAATGATGACCTGGGAGCCGGTAATTGGGCTGGAAGTACACGCTCAACTAAAGACAAAAACCAAAATATTTTGTGGCTGTCCTACCGAATTTGGTATGGCTCCAAATGAACAAGTTTGTCCAGTTTGCCTTGGCATGCCGGGCGTACTACCGGTGCTGAACAGGCAGGCCGTAGAATTCGGCATTCGCGCAGGTTTGGCACTTAATTGCCACATCGCTGAACAGTGTCACTTCGACCGCAAAAATTATTTCTATCCTGATTTGCCCAAGGGTTACCAGATTTCGCAGTACGAGCATCCCATTTGCGAAAACGGCTATTTGCAAATCGGTGACAACAAAATTCGCATCACCCGCGCGCACCTCGAAGAAGATGCGGGCAAACTTGTACACGCCGGCGCCGCCGGCCTTCACGGCTCTGATTACAGTCTGGCCGACTACAATCGCTCAAGCATGCCATTACTCGAAATCGTCAGCGAGCCTGATATTCGCAGCGCTGAAGAAGCAGCTCAATATTTAACAGAATTACGCGGCATTCTCAGATATATAGAAGTATGCGACGGTAACTTAGAAGAAGGCAGCTTCCGCTGTGATGCCAATGTCTCCTTACGCAAACTCGGCACTACCGAATTTGGTACCAGAGCTGAAATCAAAAACATGAATAGTTTCCAAGCGGTGCGAAATGCGATTCGGTCTGAAATTGAGCGCCAGTCTGCGTTACTTGACAAGGGCGAGCGAATCGTGCAAGAAACTAGATTGTGGAATGAAGGCGATCGTAAAACCCATCCTATGCGTTCGAAAGAACACGCTCATGATTATCGTTATTTCCCTGAGCCCGATTTGATGCCACTGGCAATCGGACGCGACTGGGTAAAAGCAGTGCAGCAGACTCTTCCAGAACTGCCTGTGCAAAGACGCAAGCGTTATATGGAAACTAATAAACTCTCCGCTGAAGATGCGATGACGCTAACTGATTCAAAAGATTTGAGCGACTTTTTTGATCGAGTGCTTGCCCTGGGCACACCCGCCGGGGAAGCTACCAACTGGCTTAAAGGTCCAACACAAGCCTATCTCAAAGAAAATAATTTAGAATTTTCGCAGACCAAATTGACTGCCGAAAACTTGCATGCGCTCTGTGCCGCAGTAGCGTCAGGTAAATTAGGCTCTACTGCCGCTAAGCCATTGATTGTTGAATTACTGAAAGAGGGTGGCGACGTAGAAAATTTGATCCTGTCACGAGGATTGGGCCAGGTATCCGATCAAGGAGCAATCCGCCTGCTGGTGGAAGCAGTGATCGCTCGCAGCGCCAGCCAATTACAAGAATACCAAAGCGGCAAAATTAAGCTGCGTCAGTATTTCTTTGGTGAGGTGATGAAGTCGGCTAAGGGCAAAGCCAATCCGACTGTCATTAATCAGTTGCTTGACGAGCTTTTGCCCGTGGTCGAAAGTTAGATGAGGGCGCTCGTGCATGTTTTGACCATCAGCACGACCCTGACCATGAGCATCATTGGCACTCAATTTCTCTCTCTTCCCGCTCAATCTGCCCCCGAGAATTTTCTCGATGGCAGCAAGTCTTTGCGCTTGCTTCAAAGATCCTGGTCGGCGGGTCCTCAAGACATTCTGATCAGTCCATTGGGAATAAAAATCAGCAATCCGGCCAGCCGTGTGGTGTTGATTCTCCAACCGCCCTTCACCGATGTGCACGCTTATAACGCCCAAACAAAACGCATTTTTCATACTCCATTGGACAAATTTATTAGCCCCTATGCCACTTCCATGGCCACTATGAAGGGCGTCACCTTTAACGAGCTAAAGCTCAACAAACATCATGAGCTCACATATAAAGGATGCTCGGCGGAACAGTGGGTTATGTCAAAAGCGGCAATGGCTCGGCAACAAACCCTGCGGGCAAATCATGATCTGGTCAACGACTCACCCAGAACTTTTGAAATGGTAGCCACCACCAAAATACCTGTTAGCAAACAAGCAATTCATTTGATCTGCGTGTACAACGCTCTGCCTGATGCCATCGGATTGCCATTGACGGCAAATTACTACACCATGATCAATGTATATCATCATTACCTGACAACCGCTAAAATCACTAAAGCCACTGCTACGGCTAAAGATTATGCCCTTCCCAAAAATTTTGCTAAAGCAACCTCGATCAGCGATCTTGTATTGAGTGGCCACTCAGACGACGGCATGAAGCTGCTTCTCATGGATCACTGAGTGTGTGAAAGATCATGCTTGTGCGTAATTCGCACTGGTTGGTGGTATTAATAGAACGTAGCCTCTAAGCGGAGAACTTAGCGCTTGCTGTTGTCGCCTTTGAAATGTTTGACTGTAATTGCCGCCCTGTTCGCATGTAACGCCGCGTCAGCTTACAATTTTAAGGGCTACTATGCTCCACAGGTGCTGGTTTCGCCCATGCGCGACGATATGACCTATACCCCAGTGGGGCTAGGCGTGATTACATCCAAAGCCGGATTTCGCGTGCATCCTGTCACTGGTCGCGGCGATTTTCACAGCGGCGTGGACCTCGGAGCTAAACTAAATGACCGCGTTTACTGCCTCATGGACGGCGTAGTGACGCGGGTTGGCTGGCGCGGCAACCTTGGCGTAGCTGTTGAGGTCTATCATCCATACCCTAATTTGAGAACCATTACAGGGCACTTGAACGCTTACGCAGTGATGCCTGGAATGCTCGTGCAACGCGGCAGGGTGATTGGCTATGCGGGCTCAACCGGGCGTTCAACTGGTGTGCACGTGCACTATACGGTGATGAACGAAGACGGCGAATATGTGGAACCGCTACAGTTCATCAAACAGGTGCCGCAGTACGTGCGCGCTTTGCACTCAGCTCAAGCTCAGCTTGCAATGTCGCACAATTTGAAGCGTATGCCGAAAATTGATACGAAGTTGATTGATTCAGAAACCGAAGATTTACCCGACAGCAAAAACAACAAAGACGATAAAGACAAAGAAAAGCCGCCGCCTGCCAGTATTGAACCCTAATCAAACAGCTTAGTTAATCATATAAAGATTGCCGTCCTGGCTGCCTATGCAAACACCTGATTGAGACACTGATGGGCTGCTGACGATGGCTCTTTGAGTTTTAAATTTCCATTTAATGGCGCCATTGCGACTGTCGATGGCATAGACATACCCATCGGTGCTACCGCAAAAAATCATATTACCGGCAATTGCCGGAGATGACGAAAGCAACGGATTGGGCGAGTTTAATTGGGTTTTCCACATGATGCGACCACTTGCCGCATCGAGACAATACATTTTTAAATCATCGTTGCCGGCAAATATTTTGCCGTTGGCTCCGGTAGCGGCGATGCTGAAGCTGCCCGGGGCCCCGATTTTCCAGCGCTGCTTACCAGTAGATATATCGATCGCATAGAAGCCTTGATCCCAACTACCTAAATAGACAGTATTTTCCATAATCATTGGAGAAGCCATCAAACGGCCACGGGTCTTGAATTGCCAGTGCAAACTACCGTCTTTAGTTGAGAGGGAATAGACGGTGCTATCTTGCGAAGTGACAATTACTGAAGTTGCATTGACGCAAGGCGATGAAGTTATGCGACCCAAAACGAGAGGCTTAGTTGAAGCAGAAGGGGCCACAGTACTGCCTTCAGGAGTGGTAGCAGGGTCGGCCACCGCAGTGGTTGGTGCAGCTACTTGTTGAGTTGATCCGGCAGCCGGATATTGCCATTTTAATTTTCCTGTATGCGCGTCAAGCGCATAGACGATTCCGTCCCAACCGCCAACATAGGCTGTAGACTCGAATACAGCCGGTGAGGAAGATACGCGATCACCGGTCGCAAATGACCAGATAACCTTGCCGTCCTTTGAATCGAGCCCGTATATATGTTTGTCTTCGCAGCCTATAATCAGGATGCCGTCGCCTACTGCAGGCGATGACTTAACTTTATCGCCGAGTTTAGAGCGCCAGATCATTCGACCATTTCGCTCGTCGATGGCGTAAACATGCCCATCATCGGAGCCAACATATATCACTCCTTTATATATCGCCGGCGATGAGTCAATTGGTCCTTCTGCCGGAAACGTCCAGCGCACCTTGCCTTGAGCGACTGGCGGCAATTCTATGGCGCTGTTGCCGGTGCGGCATGGGTTTTGCAAAAACATCTGCCATGAGCCCCGGAACTGGGATACGATTGCCTGAAACGACTTACCATGCTCACCTGCCGCCTGCACATTTCCGGTCAATGGGACAGCTTTAGATATGGGCTCAACATGTGTTACTGAGCCTGTTTGAATACTAACCGCCTTGGAAGTAGCAGGCGTTGCGACACCACCAGGAGCAGGTGCTACCTTAGTCGAAACTGGCTTCATTGCTGGCTTTTGAGCATCTGCGGCCGTGGCTATCGGAACCACTGCCAGCGCTACAGATAAGGATAGTGATAGCGAGAAAGTGGCTCGTCCTGCCGATTTGAGAACAGTTGTCATGATAAGCACCGCTGATGGATTAATTAGTGATTTGTCGGTCAGTCGACTGGTCGTTTACTCAGGCTCTCGCCAAGGCCACTCCGACAGGGTTCTATTATAGTTGTTGAAATTACTGCGACCACAAATTTGATCAATTCACAAAATCTTTTTTCTAAATCACCTCCATTTATTTTTGCAAGAGTACCTCAAAACGTAGTCTCCATCAGAGCTTTGGCCCTAGTGAATCAGTACTGATCAAATGCAATTTGAGAAAAACAAAAAAGCAAAAAAAACAAACTTTCCCATCAGAATCGCTTGTAGTATGCGTTACATGGTGTTATCATCCCTGGCTGTGGGTTGGGATGAGTATTTCCAATAAGGAGGAAATCAGAATGAACCGAGCTGAGCTCGTAGAAAACGTGGCCAAAGCGACAGGCCAAGCCAAGTCAGAAGTGACTCGTACATTGTCCGCTTTCATACATACCGTAACCGGCGCTCTTGCAAAAGGCGACAAAGTCACTTTAGTTGGCTTTGGAACTTTTGAGCGTCGTATGCGCAAAGCCCGCACTGGCCGTAACCCTAGAACACTTGCTCCGTTGAAAATTGCGGCCGCTCGCGTTCCAGCTTTCCGCGCTGGTAAAGAACTCAAGGACATCGTTAATGGTCGCTCCAAGCAACCAACACTAGTCCTCGCTAAGGCTAAAGCAGCTGCTAAACCAGCTAAAAAAGCCGCTGCTAAGCCAGCTAAAAAAGCTGCTGCTAAACCAGCCAAAAAAACCGCCGCTAAAAAAGGCGCTAAAAAAAGATAATTCGAATTTCAACGTTCGATAACGATTAGGATGAATTAGGTAAGAATTCGTCAAATCAACCCACTTCTCAGGGAGCGCGCAAGCGCTCCCTGTTTTTAAGTGATTGCCTTTTTGGGCACCAACTAAAAATGATCGCTGCACCACGCCACCACCCGCAGAGCAAGTGGTATTTCTGCCGGTGGCATTTCCTCAGATGGTGGGATGCTGGGGATGATGTTAAAAATTAGAGCGTATACGTTTTAGGCATCGAAACCTTAACTACCAGCTAAAACGTCTATGTTCTGACCTGAAGCGTGACCTGAAACGTCTACGTTCTAGTTAGCAATACTCACAGCCAAACCCGAAACTGCACACAGAGAAGCTCTTGGCAACCCCCGTTAGCGAGCCTGCGCGAGCAAGTTCACCCTAACTCTGTTTCATAGAAATCAAGAAGTACGGCGTTGTGGCGAATTTCTCAACAGCCCGATGGCTTAGGTTTTTATAGTTTATGGTCAAAGACATGGCAATTGGATGTCATATAGATCCATGATCATGAGTATCAATTTCTCTTTCTTTTAAAGGCTCTTTCAAAAACTCTTCTAGATTCCACACGCGCCCGACTTGCATCTCACCGTCTAAGCCTTCACCGGCTTGTGTAGATTCTTGCCTCGCACTTGTGAAATTAACCGACAGTTTCCGGAGCCTTCCCCATTAACCACTTACAGACTTATTGCACCTCCGTGCGGAAGTCTGGCAGGAGATTATTATGACAAATACAGCAAACGGGCTCGGCTTCTCCGTGCCTGACATATCTACTATGGTGCCCGAATGGTTGAACCACTGGTTCGACAGCCTCGCCGTGCACCCATCTCTGCTCACTACAAGTTCTTATCTTCCGCCACTGGCTATCGCCATCTTGCTCGGCATGGCACTCGGTTACGAGCGTCGTCGTCGCGGCAAAGTTGCCGGTGTGCGTACCAACATGGTTGTGGCTGCTAGCGCTTGCTTGATCACTATGGTCGGTCTCATTGTTTTTGAGGCCACCAAGCTCGGCGATCCTGCGCGCCTTCCCGGCCAAATCATCGCTGGTATCACCTTTCTTGGTGCTGGTGTGATTTGGAAAAACGGTTGGAAGACCCAGGGCATTACCACTGCAGCAGTGATTCTCTTTTCCACCGTGATCGGCATTCTGTGCGGTTTCGGTTATCTGATGTGGGCAATCACCAGCAGCGCCATTGTGGTGGCTGTTTTGCAAGTCAGCTACACGCTTTTCCCATCAGACGACAGCAGCGAGCACACCCTCTCCATCGTCTGTCCCCTCGAAAGGTATGACGCTGTGCGCGACCTCTTTCCCAGTGGCACGAACATCGAACGGTTCACTCGACGGGAAGGTGCCATCTGCGAAATCCGCATCACCGCACGTCTCTCGCGCGCCGACCTCAACAAGTTGATTTCGACAAATATCCACAATCCGGACGTGCACGGTATCGATCTTCTCGACGAGCCCGCGTCCTGACCAACTAGCCATAACCGTTGAACTGGACCTGCCTATGAACGATTTTCTCAAGAAAGCGAAACTCGCTGGCGTGGCTCTGCTGGTCATGGCACTCTGTGCCCTGGCCGGCGGATTCTACGGACACTCGCTGCCCAGGAGCGGCGTGGATCCTCAAGATTACATGACCACCGTCTTCACTCCGTATGAAGACGGTCAAGAGTCATTTCTCAAGTTTCTCGATGGCACCAAAACCAAATTGCGGGTGGCAGTCTACAGCTACACCAATGATGCCATCACCGACAAGATCATCGAACTCCATCACCGTGGTGTCAAAGACATCAAAGTGCTGGTCGACCAATCGCAGAGTGTCTCTCGCACAGCTGTTCATCAGCAAGAGCAGATCAACAAGCTGCGGGCGGTGGGAATTGAGGTAGTGGTGGGCACTTCTGAAAAGAAGCACCAGATTATGCACCTCAAATTTACCGTGCGTGACGATCAATGGGTTGAAGACGGCAGCTGGAACTACAGCGTATCCGCCAACAACCAAAACAATAACCTGAACTACGTTTTGTCGAAAGCACGAGCGGCTCTGTTCACCAAGAACTGGGATCGCATGTACGCCTTCATGAAGACGCAGGATCAGACCCCATGGAACAAAGCAGACTAGCTGCTGACTCTAAAGGACACAGGTGAAACTAAATCATAATCGCATCGCTGTTATTTTCAATCCCATGGGCGGATCAGCCAAGTCAGGCATGATTGACAAGCTGGCAACAGCTTGCGCCGTCCATGGCATCGAACTCGTTAAAGTCACTACCACTGCCGATTTTGGCTCAGCAAGGAAACTTGCTGGCGAAGCCGTTCAAGCTGGAACTTACGACGCCGTCATCGCCTGTGGTGGCGACGGTACTGCTTGCCAGGTCGCTGAAGGCCTGATGGGAAGCGGCACTCCTCTGGCGGTGTTTCCCGCAGGCACAGGCAACTTGTTTGCCAGGGCCTTCTACGCAAGCCCCGTACCTGCGCGTTTCATCGACATGATTGTGCATGGACAGCCCCAGCCCCTCGACATGGTGCGGCTAACATGTACTGACACAAGCGGCAAGGAACACCAGCAACTCTTTCTGGTGGCCACAGGTTTCGGAAAAATTTCAGACGCCATTTCTTTCGCCAGCGCAAGGATGAAACGCATCTTTGGCAAGTTCGCCTACGTGGCGCGCGTTGCCGTTGCTTGCGTCAAGCCAGCGCCGGTGCGTTACAGCATTACGCCTCTGGCCGCTGACGGCAGTGACTCACTGCAGCAGAGACCTCTGCACTACACTGCCTCTGCGGTGTTCGCTTTCAATGCAGTACCGCCTTCAATGCTGGTAATGAGCCGCGGCTGCAACGCCTCTGACGGTCTGCTCGACGTTGTTGCCATCACCGCCAACCGTCTCGGTAGCCTCCTGCAGGTCTGCACGCGCATGGTTACCGGGCGCCCCGACCTCTCAACACATTACCGTCGTGTGCGCGCTGCCTCAGTGCGCATCGACACTTCGGCGCCAGTAACGCCGAACATCGATGGCGATCCTGGCGTGGCCACTCAGTCTCTCTTACTCACCGTACTGCCGCAAGCAGTGCAAATTATCGTCAGCTGAACTCAGCACAACGCCAACTTCAAGCTGAATAACCCTGGAGTTATCTTATGACAACTATGCTCATCAAATACGTGCTTCTGGCACTACTGGCAGTGCTCATCTTGCGCATCGCCTACTGGTTTCGGCAAGGCCGCAAGTTGCAGACAAGCGGCTACATGCCTCCTTCTTCCACTCGCATCGCCCGTATGTTCTACAAGGGCGCTTGCCACGCCATCACCTTTCTTGGTGTCGGCCCGGTCAAGGTAATCGGCCGCGAGAATGCCAAATTCGTCGGTCGGGGCCTGGTTCTGCCCAACCACCAGTTCGCCCTCGACTTTGCCGTGATCGGCAAGGCCACACCATTTTCCTTCCGCCAATTGGCGAAGGCGAAGGAGGTGAAAAATCCGATCATGGGCACTATCGCCGCCTGGATCGGCACTGTAGGCGTTCAGGTGGAAGGCGGAAAATCGCAGTCGGCTGGTGGCGGTCAAGCAGTGATCGACGCCGGCGCCAAAATTCTCGCCAAGAGTTCAGGCGCACGCATGCTCCTCTTCCCGCAAGGTAAGCTCGTTTACAGCAACGTGCTCAAAGAGGAAGATTTCCGCACCGGCGCCACACGCATTCTTAACACCACTGTGGCACTGGTCGGCATCGACGGTTTGTATGCATTGCCAGTCGCAGTGCACTACAAGCGCGACCCCAAGGACGCCACTCGTTTCCACCGTCTGGTGAATGCTCTCGGCATCAAGGCTTTCCGTCGCTGGAAAGATTTCGAACTGGTCCCGAACGCCGACGGCACGAAGACCAAAGAAGATCGCATATTCACCACTTACGGTGCCACGGTCGCCATCGGCAAACCGATTGCCATGGCATCCCTGCCCACCGACCCTCGCGATGCGATCAAGTTGATCACCGCGGAAATTCAGGCACTGCTGTCAATCGCAGAAAAGGCCTGACCCACCAAAGGGGATACAGGCACCAAATGTGGTGCCTGTATCCCGCTTTGTTTTGTTAGCGGACGTCAGCAATTGTTCGCCACGCGTTCTCGAAAATCAGATTGCCGCGCTGGTTAAAACTGGATACAAAGTTTCGACTTTGCGCCAGTGCAACCAAAACACGGTCACCCTCAAAATCACGACCGTCGGCTGACGCTCGTCTGAAAACTGATTGAGGAATGGTCGCGGGCAAATTTGTGCCCTGCTTCAACTCTTCCGGAGAAAAAACATGTTAATAACAACAATAATTTTCGCCCTGCTCGTTGCAGCAGCGCTGGCTGTGTCACCTCGCTTCGGCGAACGCCTATACCGCCGCATGATTTTCGCGCCCGTTAAATGCGATGCCGGTGAAGTAGATATCGCTTTTGCCAGCGGTAAAAATACTCTGCATGCCGTTTTTCACCGCCAGCCAAACAGCCGCTACACCGTGCTTTTCAGCCACAGTAACTGGGGCAATATTGGCGAATGGGAACGGCTCGCTGAGCAACTGCATAGTTGCGGCGTGCAAGTTTTTGCCTACGACTATCGGGGCTATGGTGCCAGCACCGGCGTGCCCTCGGTCAAAGGTCTCTGTCAGGATGGCATTGCTGCCTACGATTATCTGGTCCGCGTGGAGAAAATTCCCGCCAGCCAGATCGTTCTCTTCGGCAGCTCGCTGGGTACAGGAGTTACCTGCGCCATCGCTCGCACGAGGCCGTGTGCTGGAATAATTCTGCATGCTGCCTTTTCGTCGCTGCGCAACCTGGTGCTCGACATGATGCCGGCCACACGCTATCTGCCTGAATCGCTGTTCTTCAGACCGAAGTTTGACAACGTGGACATTCTCAAAGAGCTGCGCACACCGCTGCTGCTCGTTCACGGGGAGTATGACGAAATGGCGGATATCAGCCATGCGCAGGCCATTCACACCGCTTCCGCAAGCAGCCACAAGACTCTGGTGATTCTGCCAGGAGCCGCTCACATGCAAACGGCAGTGGACGACAACCTCTTCGAGACCTCAGTCACTACTTTCTTGCAGAGCCTCAATTCATAGACCCGTGACACACTACTAACTACTGAAGAAGGCTGCTCAGCGCAGTTTTCTTCAGTAGTTTTTTTAGCCAGGCTAGCTACTTGAAGTAGTACAGCAAATTTCTGCGGAGGCCTGGCAGTATTCATTTCGAACTAGCCGAGCAAATGTAGTCGTTTAGTAAACCGCTAGCAAAAAAACCTATTAGCGCTGTGTTTGCGGAGCTCCACCAATTCCCCTTTTTTATTGAGATATATCACTTGTCTACCTGTATATTGCTTTGCCGCTTCGATTACAGCAGTGTAGAGATATCTTTTCCTCTTCACAATCTTCTGGCATCAATCAAGCAAAAACAACCACAGCTCGCGCCACTCCTGCTTCTCTCTTGTGACTCAGTCTCAAGTTGGTGGCCGCCTACGCTTGCTTAGTCGATTGACTGGAAACGAAAAGATTAAACGCAAATGCAAACCACCGGTTTGCCAGCTCGGAGAACAACTACATGACCCTGCAGAACATCCGCTTCGTATCCGCCGCTGCCGTCGCCTCCGCCGAATATCTCGCCAACGTCACCAAAGAAGAGCGCCTCGGTTCTCTGATTCGTCGCGACGACTACTTCCGCCCCACCTTCCGCCCCGGCAATTGCTCCATGGTCGGTACCGTCGACAACAATCGCAGCGCCTTCATCGTTCGCCTCGACGACGGCATCGGTCAGGAATTCATCACCATCGACCAGACCGCCGACGCCGCTTCCGCCATTCTCAAGGTCGGCGACCAGGTCATTGTCACCCTCGTGGATGACGTTCACATCGAAGACACCATTCGTGGCACCTTCAGCTTCACCACCGTCGACAGCAGCGAAATTGACCAGACCACTCTCGATAACTCCAAGATTCTTCGTCAGGCACAGTATGTCGACGGCAAGAATCGCCTCTGCAACGTCACCCTCGCTCTGATCGGCGAAAAGTCGACCACGAAAATGATTTGCGTCGAACAGGTGATCGAGCGCGCCGCTTAACTTTTTTAGTTAAGCCCTAAACTAGTGTAGGCCGAAGATTGCCCTGCTAAAAAGCACGGAAGTCGGCCTACGCACCTAATTTCAAATCTCAAAAAGGCGGACGAGAGGTTGGCGACAACTTTTCGTCCTCTGCTATTTTTCTTTATCTCTTTCTACTCCCTAATATAGTTAGAAGAGAATAGCGCACCAGATACGGTGCCGACAAAAACCATGCAATTTATCGCACCTTAAATACTAAAAAAATTCTAGACTGGCTTAAAAACTTGCCGACAATTTGAACTTTCTCAGTCTTGCCGACGTTTACATATATAAACGGAGGAATTGCCCATGCTGAATCGAGAAGAAAACGACAATAGAATCAAGGCCATTTGGACTGATATTCAATTGAGGGTTAAGACCGACGCCAATGCCCTTGATGTCTTTTGCCACCACTGGCAAAGCGAAGAGTTGGTGCATTGCGCCAATTGCTCAAGTGATGAAATTAAAAGAGCGCTAGGAGAACGCGAAGGTGAGTGCGGAAATTGCGGCGTGGCCTGGTGGATAACTTCAGGCACTGTGTTAGCCCGTGCCAGTCTGTTCAAAGGTTACCTGGCGGGAGCGCTGTTTTTTGAAGAAGGCCTGACCATAAGTGGTCCTGAATTTTCCAGACTAACGGACATTCCACAGACGTCTGCATACAATATCTTGCGGAAGCTTAGAATGGCTATTTGCAATCAAATGCCGGACAATACCAGAGAATTTTCGGGTCAAATAGTGAAGCTGTTAATTGCTAAGCGCACACGCGAGACACCAGCCAATTGCCATCCATTTGCCGAGCAAGAACTTATAGACGAGGGTCAACTAGCCGACAATGAATCCGAGGTAGACGTTCTCAAATGTGAAATAGACGGCGCTGAGACTGCAGAAACCGCGACCGAAGAGAATTTAAGCGATTACGAAAAAGTAAAAAAGATAGTTCACAGTCTACTTTCAAAAGTTGGACTGACGGCAGACACCATTTCGTTAAAAACTGGATTCCCCATCGGCAGAGTGACGGCTAGCTTGAGTGAACTTGAGCTTTTTGGTGAAGCACGCGTAGAACCCGGCGGGAAATATTTCAAAACTACCGCGCTAAGTCAATCACACACTGATATTGACGAATCAATCGCTGAACAAATTACTGATGCCATCAACACATTTGTCGGTTTTATCGTTGAATACTTTCATCGGGTTGGCCGCAAGGGCATCCAAACTTATGTAGCTGCTCTCTGGTGCGCTATTGATCGAGAACACTGGGGAAAGAACTCTATGCTGCGACTATGCGGTGAACATCCGCCAGTGCCCTACCGCGTTATAAGAGACTATGTGTCACCACCTTTGCTCAAAATAATGGTTGGTTAGCTAGTTAAAACTATTCGTGTCGCGAGCTCTGGTTTTCTGGCCTAACTCTTTGTCGTGCAAATTTTTCTATTAAGCGCACCACCTTGTGATGCGCTTGTTTGAGCATTCTGGCCTGGTTTGAGAGATTTTTAAAATCTTTGATCGATTCCTTTACTAGGAAAATTGGTTCTTGCAGTTACATCATCGTGTAAAAGTTCGAGCGATATCGCCGATACTTTCACAAGGAACTACAATCCCCAAAAAGCTAAATGCCCCAAAATCAGGCATTTTCGCCGCCAGGCGGCTCCTGCACTTGTAGCAAACCAAATATTTTCATCAGTGCCAAGCTATGCCAGAGGCGATGGGTTGGCACATCTCCCAATTGTTGTATTAAATCCGCTACGAGCATCTGTCCGTGACATATAGACTCTATTTGCTGAATAACTTTCTGCTCCAGCGGATTCATTTCACCGCTTTGCAAAAGCTGATGATGGCTTTGTTCTGAACTCGTCACCGTCACAGTGTCTGTAACGGAAAGAATCTGTTGTGCCTGGCTCAAATGATCTGCGGCCAGGGCCGCTGTCATTAGACAATTGAACAAAGGTGGCATTGCCGGTGCGTGCACACCCTCTATGGACGTCATTTCTGTGAAAATAAAATCGCCGGATGAAAACGTGGTGACGTATTCGCAAATAGCATCAGTACCACAGAAAATTGGACGCTTATCAAAAGCCATGTCGGCCGCCACTGGTTTACCGTTGTCGAAATTGATGCAGAATGTCCGCCCTTGCCTGTTATCGACTACAAATCTGCCTGTACGTTGACCACTAGCCAGCGATTGCAAAATTTCAGCGGCGTCGAAGACACCGAGTTTGCCACGTAAAACTGAACTTTTGCCCCAGTCGTTGAAATTTTTGGGCACGGAAGCAGATTCAATTAAGCGTACGCTATTTTCACCCGAGACAGTCTTGCCATATTCGGCCGCTCTTGTAGCAAAACGCAGCTCTTCAAGCTTATTTGATACTGATTCGTTGCAAACACCAAAGACGACCGCTATCTGGCGGTAGCCAATTTTGTAATAGGCCTCAGTGAGAAATTTACCCAGGCGAGTTAGAAAAGTGCGAGCTTCTCCATCGCGCTGGCTGCGATATAACACCACAAATTGGTTTTCGTCTTGAATTGCGCATTGCAACGACGTTTGCAAATCGCTTTGCAAGCTGCACAGTTTGGCAAATTCCAACAAAAGCGATGCGGTGATCGAATCATCCGGCAATGGAGCAGCGGGTGCACCAGATGCAGTATCGGCAATCACCGCCAGATTCATGGCTATAGGCACGGTCTTTAATGCAAGTGGCTCGGCCAGAGCCAACTGCACAAATTTGCGATTGTAAAGGCCGGTTGTTTTATCGATTTGTTCGGCAGAATGAGATATTTTAGCCAGATAAAGCTCATAGTAACTGTTGCGGAATGAGTGCCAGAGCCTTTCTACTGGGCTAAGGTCAACTTGTGCGGGTTCGTTGCGACAAAAAAGCAACAACACGCCCATTTCTCGAGTGTTTTGAGTCAGTGGCAAACAAGCCACCGACCTGGCACCTAGCAAGGTGGCCAAATTGTCTAATTTGTATTGAGCGACATTCAGGGTACCAAGTATGCGAGAACGACCGGCGTGAATGATCTGCTCAGCGATTTCATCTAGTTCGAGGCTAGTCAAAGTCAGACTTTGACTAGCCTCGAAACCGGAGGTAAAGGAGACTTTCCAGTGATCTTGCCATGGCCCGACAGTGTGCTTCTCGGCCACTATGGCGGCAGACAACGAATTGCCCAGGCGCTTTCCCATCAAGTTTACCAGCTCTAGCAGCAAGCTATCGAGATTGGCGAATCCGGGCGTGAACGATGTTGAGATTGAGGGCAAAGGCTCGCTTTCAAATTTATCAAGTGACTTTTCTAATTCCAGAGTGGGGCTGCGCCACTTCACCTGATCCGAAATTGTCTTTTGCATGGCTGGTGGTGTTTGCTCATACGACCTTAAGGCCTTTAACATCGACTGTCGCAGCAATCTTAAATCTTCCGACCAGAACCAGGGAACGACAAACTGATCGCTCAAAAATCCATGGTGTCTTGAACCCAGCGACAGATCTCCAAGTGATCTATTAATATCTCGCAGCACCGAACTGAAAGTCAGTTCCATAAATAGAGCCAGACAAAAATATTCGAAAAGTAAGATCAAAATGACTGATTCAATGGAGATGCGACACTCTACCAGAGATTGCTCAGGCACATTCCACAGCTGGCTGCCGGCATATACTCCCAGTGAAACTTCATTGCCTTGAGCGTCTGTTTTACTAAGGCGGTAAATTGTCCAGCCATATTTGTCCACAAACTGGCCAGAGGCACCTCTCATAATGTCGCGCCATAACTGTTTAGGCTCTGAGTAAATCAATTGTTTGTCTTTATCGGACAGTGCTATAAAGGCCAAATGTTCGCCACTTCGCAGACCCAATAACTTGTCGGCAGTGAAGACCGAATCCGCAGGGCCGACTTTCGTCATGGATAAATGGCCGTGAACAATAGCGATGCCGCGAGTAGTTAGTTCTGCGAAAATTACTGATATCGGGAAGCAAATAATGGCTACAAACAGCACTTGGGCAGGCGCTGTTCGGAAATATGCGAGAAACCTTGCTTTGCTATCTGCCGGCAACGGGGACACCTGTGTGTACTGCACCTCAGACTTATACCACCTCAAAGGCGTGATGCACAAAAAAAAATTACTCTTCTTCGGCGCTCAATTCTTTCTTTGTGGTTTCGACAAAGCGAGCGAACATTCCCATGCACAACTCCTCAATGGTGTCGGGTTTGAATTGCATGCCGCGCAGACGCCATGAAACGCCATCGTTGCTAACTTTTACTTGCATTGTCGCCACTGGTGCATATTCTGTTTCTACCAAACTTAGTGCCATCACCTGCGATACCGGTACCACATAAAATTCTACCACATTGCCGCTGCCGCGAATGACTAGACTGTGTCGCCGATTGGCTAAACGAGCCCGAAAAAACGTAGCAGTCTCTTCCGCTTCGCGTTTGGTATTGACTCTGGTAACTTCGGTGACTTCACCGAGAATTGATGATGATATTTGCAAGGCTGTGCCTGCAGCCACTTTATTATATTCAAAAGCAAACCAGCGCAATTCTTGAAAAATTTTGTCAACTAGATACGATATCGCACCACGGTAAAGTGAAGCTTTGAGCTCATCTTCTAATAGATTGTCCCGCCTGCAATTGATGAAATCTTCCGATTCGCTTTTCAGTTCGTCCATCCAATTAAGCACCGCGGCCGAACGTTCAGCGCCATAGCCACTGAGGAATTGTTCAGAAAGGCTAATATGCGCATGGTGCGCTCCGTTAGCCGCGGGAGTCAAAACATCGGCACCACCGTGGCCAAACATCGTACGATCAACGTTGCGAGGTAATGCGGCCTGGGCAGCGGGATGCACGTCGACAAATTTGCGGGTCTGCTCACGGCTAAAATTTTTCCTGCCGCCGCCGACACCACCTGCTGCTACTCTCGAACGACTTTCGCTGCGAACCATCATTTCAACCTCCACTCAATCACCATAATTTTTCCGCCCACTCTAATATTGTGCGCCTGCACCGCATATTCGTCATCGACTAAAGCGTATTAGCGAAAACGTGTACGTCTTGCCAATATGCGAGAATGGCAGCTATGTCGAATGCCATTTTAAATTTCCATGTAGTCACACTTTTTCCCGAACTAATTCACTCCTATTGCCAGACCAGCATCATAGGCAGAGGGGTCAAAGCGGGGAAATTATCGGTGCAGGCCTACAACCCCCGAGATTTTGCTACAGACAGTTACCACAAAGTCGACGACACGCCCTACGGAGGCGGCGCCGGTATGGTGCTCAAGCCTGAACCCTTTTATGCTTGTGTCGAAAGTATCGAGCGCCCAGCCAATTCGCCGGTGATACTAATGACTCCACAGGGTGTCACATTTAAGCAAAAACGCGCTGAGCAATTGTCGCAAGAAAGCCATGTCACCTTTATCTGCGGCCACTATGAGGGTTTTGATGAGCGCATCAGGGCACTGGCCACCGACCAAATTTCGCTGGGAGATTTTGTCTTAACCGGCGGCGAACTGCCTGCACTGACAATTATAGATGCCGTGGGCCGCCTGATACCCGGCGTGCTGGGCAAAATGATTTCCCTCAGTCATGAATCATTTAATGACGGGTTGCTCGAAGGCCCTCACTACACCAAACCCGCAGAATTTCGAGGAATGATGGTACCTGATATTTTGCGCTCAGGCGATCACGCATTAATAGCCCGCTACCGCCGCCAGGAACAGCTGCGCGTCACCTTCTTACGGCGTCCTGATTTACTCGACAAAGCAGATTTGCTACTGGACGAGCAAGACAAAAAATACTTGAGAAAATTACAAGACGAGCTATAATGTCGCTTGCTTTATAGTTCCGTATTTGGTGCCCATGTCTATATCCGCGAATGCGCTAACCGTTCACCCCATGGTACCGCTGGAAAGAGCAGTCAAACTGCTCAAAGTCGGTCACAGTGAGCTTGAACAGAAGCTTGTAAGCGCAGAAATAATAGGCGAACAACGTTCGAATGGCAACGCACACGGCCAAAAGAATAGCTGGTTTATATACGCCAGTGAGTTCGATAAGCTTTTAAACGATCAACTGGCCGACTACGAAAAGCGCATCAGTACAACAGGTTTAGAGCAGCTGTTCGAAAAAGAACTTTCGCAAGTAGAAATTCTTGAAGCAAAAGTCGCAGAACTTGTAGCAGAAATCGCAGACTTATCGGCCGAAATAGAATATTTGCGCGCACAAACTACTGCACCGAATATGGCAAAAGTCAGCCCGCTTTCTAGATTGTGGCAACGGGCCGCAAAGCTTTGCAGAAGCAAGCCTGATTAATACCAAACTATTTAGAGCGCTCGGATGGCGTCGTTAACGCATTAGACCAGTAAGGTGCTGTCGCCCTAGCAAAGGCTACGGTGCTCCCGATTATTGCCGGCAAAAGCACATATTCAAGAGCGGCAGCACCCAGTAAAGCAGGCAGCAGGCTGGCTCCAGCGCGAAAAGCAAGATTGACAAAAGCACAATAAAAAAGTGCTGTGAACCAGAAATATAGACGCCAGTTGGCTAAATGAAGTTTGTCTTGCAATAGAGCGTTAGCCGCATAGAGACTGTAGGTCGCCAGGCTGGCAATAATCAAAATTATCAGCACGCCAATATCAGCTCCGTGACGAATATCGCCAATGCGCGTGCGTACTTTTTCAGCTTCAAAGGTGAGCTTCTGACGCTCTAAACACTCGGCATAAATTGTCAGAGCTGAAGCTAATCGCACGTCGTCATGAACCGGAGACTGGCTTACCATCTGGCATTCTTGTGCCAGCGTATCGCGAGCACTGTCTTTGTAGCCTGCCCGTTCATATGCTACGGCCAGACCTTCCAATGCGGCAACATGACGGGGAGAGCCCGGCCATAGCGCAGTCGATTCGGCAATGGCAGCGCGATTAAAATAACTAATCGCTTGCTGATTTTCCCCCCGAGCTAAAAGGTCACTGCCCTGAGCGCTGTAATTGTTGTACGAAACTCGCTCTGTAGCGGCATTACCTGCCAAAATCAAAAATCCGCCAATCACACCTAATAAAATCGTACGACCACTGGGACATCTCCACCATTCTCCCCAGGACGGCAATTGAAGAGCCGTGGGAGTCCACTTCTGTGGCATCAATTTATCCCACGAAAAAGCACTCGGCAAACTCTGCGTTTTTTCTTTGACGAAGCCAACAGCATCATTGTTTGTGTCTACGCCGCGGGTAAACCCAGCTGTTGAATTAAAAGAGAAATTTTTTGCTGGAGTGTTCAATGCTCCGCCTCCGGAACTGCGACTGGTAGTCGCTTTTACCTCAACCGGCACTCGAAGCACAGGTTTAGAATCGCGCCCTATGGTCATCTTCTTTTTTGAAGAATACATGATCGCCTCAAGCTCTACACTGTTGTGATATACCCAAGATATTGATCAATTCAGTGAAATAAATGGAACATTTAGCGACGGTTTTCTGTCTCCTACGCAAGAAAGACAAGTATGTCCAATTAGGAGTCATTGAAATGGCCGCCCAACCCATTACTCACCAACGTCATCTGCAGATTGCACCACAACCTACGCCATTCGCCTCGCCAAGGCGCAGAGCTGCTTCGCAGAGTGTTGAAAAAACCGGCGTTGGGCTGATTGAACTCGACATTGCCCTGACTAAACTGGCAATTTCTAAAAAACCGTCTTCTACGAGCAACATTCCAATTGTCAGCTATAAGAAAGTAAGTGACTCTGCCTTTCAAACTTCTAGCCCAACTGGTGAGACAACATTTTTCAGATGGGGTCAAAATCACAACAAACGCTCATTTGTATTCAATGCAGATGGAAGCGCTCAATACATGGTTAAAATGGGCGAAACAATTATCAGCATCGTTGAATGCTTGCTGCGCGAAAAGCACCGTATGTTCACCTATTACGAACCCACTTATCGCGAAATTCGCGCCGAGGTCAGCAGCCTGCGCGCCGCAAATCCAGAAATAGCCGATTTAGACTTGCTGCATACCGGGCAATGGGTAACTATACCGGCGATTGTAGTTTGCGAAGCGCTGACGGGACAAGGTCGTTTGAGCGCCTAACGCCCCATGCTTAATAATTTGCTCTGACACTGGCCTATGCGAGTCAGAAACTATCGACCATTGGTTTTTCTAATTGCCGTCTGGGCTCTACTCATATTTTCTGCAACTTTCTGCTGCCACGCTGCGCTAGAGGTGTAACCTGTCCAATCTTCCGTTTTTTGAAGATTGCCATTATTGTCTACATAACCCACGCCAAAGGCTGGGATGCCAGTGCTCCTTTTTAAACTTCTGGCTAAGTCGGCGTGTCTGTCCTGGTCTACTTTTACAACAACAGCTTTGCCCTTATATTTATCCTCAAGAGAAGCGCCCATCTCGGCATCGAATTTTTTGCATGGTGGGCACCATTCAGCACCTACCTTAAAAATAACCGGTAGGTCGTGCTTCTGAGCCTCTTGCAAAGCTTCTTTGTATTGGGCGCCATCATAAATGGTTTTGGCAGGAGCTTCTATCTTTTTCTCCGCACTAAGTTCTGCATTCTGCTCAGCCTTATCCCACTCAGGCTTCTTCTGCTCAGGCTTCTTCTGCTCAGGTTTTCGGGCTTCGGGCTGACTCTGTTGGGCTGGCTGTTCTTGCGGCTTCAGTGGCTCTTGTTTCTTCTGTTCAACAGACTGTTCAGTTGAATGTTTAGTTGTTTGCGCGGTATCACCCGTAGCGGCCCGTTCAGCAAAGTTTCGCGCAGTGGCGCTTGCCGCATAATGGCCCTGATCTTTGAGCCCAGCGTTAATATCAGCTGTCCAGTGTGTGCTGGTGACTTTGTCTGGGCCGATACGTCCGCTCGCATCCGACTTGATAGATTGCACGCTCGTAAGTGTTAGATTAACTGGATCTCCATTGCAGTCCTTTAGATTCGTCTTGATCCACTTATCCCAGTTTTTCATGTTTGCATCGTCTGGATTATCTTTCAGCTTCTGTGCAACGATGTCTTTATCGACGAACATGAATTTCAAGTTTGGATTCTCGTTTTGTAGATCAGGTAGTTTCTCGAGCAAAGCCTGACTGCCGGGAGTATCCTTTGAGCCGATAATAATTGCCAAACCCGTCTTATCTTTCGCGCTGGTTGAATATGCCTCCTTTACTTGATCTAGGGTAAAGGCTCCAGAGTCACTAACTTTTTGCTCCCATTGCGATTTAGGCTTCTCCTCAATTTGTTTCTTTTCTGAAAGCTTGTCGCTTGGTGATGGGGCATTATCTTGCCTATCACCAGAATCGAAACTATTCCTCTTTGGGTCGAATAGATTCGGCAAAGACGACTCGCTTGCGCCGCGTTGAAGAAAATTGGCGCGGCTAGGGGCGCTGCCATCTGAAATGGCCCCAGGTTTATAAATATCAAGGGCAGGTAATTGATACTTATTTGACTGGCCGGGAAATAAATTGTCATCAGCATTTTTATTGGCTTTTTCCCAGAAGCTACTGTAGTCACTATCCGTCAGACCTTTTAGAAATTGCTCGGGTCTGACATTGCAGCTATCACCAACGCATTGAGCGGTCTGATTCTCGCCCGTGGGGCGGTGAACTGGTGCATCAGATAATCCAGCGTGTCCGTCTGACATAAGATAAGTCTCGCAAGGGGGAATTGCCTTCACAATAAGGCCCAATTGTTGCAACCTTGTTGCAGCCGAAATTTACCTCTTCGCAGATTTCATTAGTGCAGATTTACGCTTAAAGAGGACTTTTACGCATGGGACTCAGCCTTAAAGGGTGCCTCCTGATTATGTGTCCACTGCTAGTGCAATTGTTCTTGAGCGTGGCACTTCTGGGTTTAGAACAAACTGCCTTGAAGGCTGAAGAGGATAGAAGATAAACGACACTCAGAGGAAATTCTGATGCGAATCACTGCCTTTGAAAAAACCAACTTTGACATGTTGCAGTCGACTATTTTGTTCTGCACGTTTAGAAAAGGAGAAACCAGAAAAAAGGCCCTATCAAAATTTCTTTGCAGCAGTAGCCGCAACAAATTCAAAGGCCCTGGCTCTAGGCGAAAATGGGCGATTTTTCGCTCTACTCAAAGTGCTGACTGCTGAGATCATGGAATTTCAAATCAATGCTAGCCGCTCGCAAGAAGGAGAGAATATTTATTGAGTAGCTCGAGACGTTTCTACAGCACGAAGCATTGAATAATGCGAGCACCGATAAGAGTGGGTCTCTGCTCAAAAGCAATGGTTTAGGTTTGGCAATCTGCAAAGAGATTATTCATGGTCATGGTGGCACAATAGGTGTGGAGAGTACCGTAGGAGAGGGTTGCACCTTTTTTTTCGACTACCAGTGTAATTAGCGATTTAGGGACCACTTAAGAAGTAATGGCACGAATTCTATTGGCAGAAGACGAGTTCCTGGCAGCACTTTTGTCAAAAGACGTACTTGAAGCCGAGCGCCATATAGTAGACGTAGTCGGTGATGGAGCTGAAGCACTGTCAATGCTTGCTTGCTACAGCTTCGATCTCATGATTCTTGATATTGAAATGCCTAATATTGACGGTCTGAAAATGCGTCAAGAGTTTCGCGGTAAAGGCGGCACTGCCCCAGTCTTAATTCTCGCAGGGCGCGGTACAGCAGAAAACAAAGTCGATGGTCTCGATCTTGGAGCTGACGATTATCTAGGCAAACCCTATCATGCTCAAGAACTCTGTTCGCGGGTTCAAGTACTGTTACGCCGCAATGGCAAATTGTCAGCTGACTTGTTGCAATTTGGCAGTCTTATTCTCGATAGCCGCAGCGGTAAAGTGCAAATCAACGAAAAAGAAATCAAGCTTGTGCCTAAAGAATATCAATTGCTGCAGTTTTTCAGGCGCCATAGAAATCAACTCTTTTCGGCTCAAGAACTTTTAAACAAGCTCTGGCCCCTAGTTTCAGAAGCTACAGATGAAGGAGTGCGCTCTACTATCGCGCGAATTCGTAAAAAAATTGACGATCAGGAAAACGGTTGCCTCCAGTCAATTTACGCACTTGATTATCACTTCGGCGGTAGAAGCTGATGGGTGACTGCAAATACTTGGTTATCTACTTTGCCAATCAAATGGTCATATTGGCACTGTCATCCAGTATTTGTCTGGCAGCTCCGGCTGACAATCAGTTCAATAGTCCCGAAAAAATTCGACAGTTCAGTCATATGGTTTCAGCAAGTGAAGTAAAACAGCTACGGGCTGCAATTATGGCTATTCCGCAAAGGGGGGACAATGCAGAAATTAGAAAACTCTGGCTAGCAGCCTGCGATACCACTGCTGGTGACTATGAACAGGCCGTAGTGATCTTTGACCAGGCTCACAACCTTCACAGTGCACCTGACGCAATACTTGGCTGTGCTGCCGATGCTTATGGTCAACTACAGCAGTTCAAAAAAGCAATTGCAATTGCCAATACGGCAATATCACGCGGCGATAACCTGCAAGCTTATAAAGCCAGAGCCGCTTGCTATAGCACATGCAATCAAATTGATCTCGCCGTCGCTGATTACGACAAGCTTTGCACCATCGACAAACCTAACGCCAAACGGTATTTAAGTAAGGCCGGCATGCTTCTAAACAACGCCGGTAAGTATGAAAAAGCCCTAGTTTATTTTACCAAAGCCTCCACCGCCGATGGTAGCGCAGCCAGTCCTACTGTCTGGCTAGCTCGTGGAATCTGTCTAGAACATCTTGAGCGCTGGCCGGAAGCCTTGGCGTGTTTGAGTAAGGCTATTGATATCGCCAGGAAAACACCAGAATCGAAAGCAGAAAAGCTCAGCCCCGGTCTCTGTAGAAGTTTGATAGAGAGGGCTAAATGTTACGATAAATTGGGCAAGGTAAACCTGGCTAATGCCGACCGTAAAGAATCGGAAAAACAAACACATGAATGGGAAAAAGACCTGCTAGGCAAATGAAAAAATGAAGTAGCGCGTAAGCCGGGTTCTGTGTTCGACTGTCATCTATCTGGGAACGCAGTTTCCTGCGCCCTCTAGCGGCATCAGCAACTTGAGATGGCGGGCCACCATAACCTCAAGTTATACCTTCGCCTTGCACCTTCAGCGGGGTTTACCTAGCCAAGGCCTCTCGACCTTGCTGGTGACGCTCTTACCGCACCGTTGCACCCTTACCGCATTGCTGCGGCGGTTTTCATTTCTGTGGCACTATCCTCACGCTCACGCGCACTGGGCATTACCCAGCAACCAGCCCTGTGGTGCCCGGACTTTCCTCATTGACCTTGCGGCCAACGCGACAGTCTGCGCTACTTCATGGCCGATTATACATTCAAGCCGACGCCTACCCGATGCTTGATTACTGCAACGCAAAACACAATACTACCCTCTCTAGTACAAAGCCCGAAAGAAGAAATCGGAAAAATTGATGCTTTGCGCATTCAATTCTGCCGATTCCTTCAAAAAAGCTTGAGCGATATCGCTCAAGCTTTTACCCCGTCATGAGGCTTAAAACACCAAACCGCAAATGGTCGCAGTAAGCCAGGTAGCCATATTAGCCACCATCATCGACTTAAAGGCCATTCCAGCAATCTCACCACGGCGTTCTGGAGCCATGGCACCTAGGCCGCCGATATTAATACCGAGGGAGCCCAGATGCGCAAAACCGCAGAGTGCAGCAGTGGCAATCAGCTGAGTTTTCGCTGCGAGCACATAAGGTCCAGTACCCGCAATTACTGGCGCCAGTTCGCCGTAAGAGACAAACTCGTTGAAGAGCAGTTCTACAGCCATGAGACGCGCCACATGGAAGCATTCATGCCAGGGCACACCCATCAACCAGGCGATGGGCATGAACGGATAGGCCAACACATCTTGAATTTCGGCGTGGAGGCCGAAAAGAGACAAGCCGGCTCCGAATGCCCAGTTGGCCAGAGCCATGAAACCGATGGCGAATGCAACCATGGTAATTACCTTGATGGCAATCTCGGTGCCCGCGGTAACGCCGTGAGCAGCTGCGTCGAAAGCGTTTACGCCCTCATGCGGAAGATTGAGGTCGACCATTTTCTGCAGCTTGTGCTGTTCGGTTTCGGGGCAAACAATTTTCGCTAGAATGATACCGCCGATGGCCGACATCAGTGAAGCGGCAATGAGCGGCGTAGCAGGCATACCAATGCTAGTGTAGGCGACCAGGGCAGATCCCGAAATCGTTGCCATGGCCGCGGTCATGGAGGTGAAAAGTTCCGATCGCGTAAGCGTTTTCATGTAGGGCTTGATCAGCAGCTGACACTCCACTTGACCGACAAAGGCAGCAGCCGAGCACGAAAGTGCTTCCGGACCAGACAGTCCAAGTTTCACCAGAAAGCGAGCCATAAACTTTATCAACCGGGGCAGAATGCCGAAGTAGTAACCAAGGGAGGCCAGGCCGCTGATGAAAATAATGGAGAAGCCGATGCGAATGGCGAAAATGAACTCTTGCTGACCGGGCGAACCTGGCCTGAAGAATTCACCGAACACAAGAGTTTTGCCCAGGGCAAAGACGGCGCCGTCGTTGGCAAAATCTAGCAACTTGTTGATGCCCTTGCCGACCATGAAAAAGAAATCGCTGGTTCCGGGAATCTTGAGAATGACGAGGGCGAGTATCACCTGAACGAAAAGCAGTGTGCCGACCATTCGCCAGGGGATGAGACGACGGTTGTTTGAGAGGCCGAAGGCCACTGTAAACAATGTGAGAATGCCTACGAGGCCAATTAGTTTTTCCATAGGGTTGCTCCAGAATTTTGAATTCTTGTTACAAGGCAGCCGCCGGCCCTGAAAGGGTTGTGGCTCTGCCTTATGGGTGAAAACGCTTCTAATCAGCACCAACTGAAAGCTGCAAAAAACAAAGAGCGGACGAACACAGCGGTCTTGCGACTGCAAAATTTGTGCTCGCGGCTGTGTATTGAATTGGGCTTTACTGGTACCGAGAGAGAAGATGTTGAGAGAAAGATTGCTGAAAGGATTACTTGACTTCTAGCAAATCGCTTACAGCGAAAGAAAGCCTTGTTATAGAAACTAAAGGCTTATGGCAAAAGTAAAGAGCTCAACAATGGGGACTTAATAAGCTCAAAGCGATAAACTTGGAACGAATTTATCTAACGCTAACTCTGCTATGCGAATGAGTGAGCGTGCAGTGGCAGCGGGGTAGAGGAAAAACTGGTGGTATAGAAAATTGGTAAGTACCTATGCGCGGCGGCACTCAGCACCTTTTCACCAATAGCTTCACAAGCTTCAGACCAGCCTGACCAAACGAAAATAGCTGCTAAAGCCGAGAAATGGGCGTTGATTGTTGGTGTGTCAAAGTTCACATATCCTAGGCTGCATCTAAGTTCTGGCACACCTGACGCAGAAGACTTCTGCAACTACCTAACCGGCGCCATGCCGGAGGCGTCAGTTATCTGATATCAAATAATTGTATGACTAACGCGCTCTATGCCAACGGTCTTTCCATGCAAGCTTAAAGTAGCATAGTGTTCGGCCGCAGCCATTGCCAATAAAAGGCAATGCCACCACCCTTGGTGAGGCGTTTGACTATCTAAAAACAAAAGTCGAAGCCGATATTAAAGACGACACCGGCCAGAGTCAAACTCAAAAATTGCACGGCGATGGCATTGACTTAAAAATTTCTGCCCCATGAAACCCGCATAGGTCTCACCGGCAGCAGCTTAATCGTCTGACCGACCGCTACTACACTCAAGCTTAACCGTGCTCATATTAAAAAGACGTGCAGCCGCGCTAAGTGTTATTTGCGTAAAGTCACGCTATACAAAGGCCTGGGGCCATGTTACACCTTATGTGTTGGTTGCAAAGAGGTTCGGGTCATGCATTTCACGTTGGACATGGCATTCTTCGGTTTTTTCGGAATCCTTATGTTCACCATCGTAGTCGTCCACCGGGCACACGGGATGACGCAGCTCTACAAAAAAGGCAACGTGACCGCCAATTATTGGGGAACGTATGGCGCAGAAGTTAAATCAGCGCAGCAAAAACGCAAACAAAAGTCTTATTTCCCCAAGATAGCCAGCGACGGCACACTTTCGCTTCCAGCAGCCTCCAATCAAAATACGACATGCATCGCGGGAAAAGTTGCCGCGCGTGGAAAGTAATATCAGGTGGCGCGTTTCTTCTAAAAGGGCCATCATATAAATAGATGGTTGCCAGAGGAAGCTTTGGATATAGAAGACGTCAGAGAACAGCCGTTTGAATTGACTCCAGATGAGAGCCAGTTCGATGCTGTTTATGCTAAAGCGCGCGAGAGTGGTACTTTTGGGGATTTTGCCACGGCTGCTCATGAGTACGAGCAAGCTGCATTCGTTGCCAGATCTTTTGGCGAAAGTGATGCCAGACTATTTGAAACGCTGAGTCGCCTGGCCTACTGTCGTTATCGACTGGGTGATCTTTCTCAGGCCGAAGCCTCATATTTGGAAGCACTGCAACTACTCGAACGTTTCCACGCGCAGACTCATCCAGAACGCTTGGCCTCGGTGCTGTGGGCGCTGGCCGTGCTGCTTTCAGATCTGTTGCGCTATGACGAGGCAGAAAAATATTTCAGACGCTCCATGGATGTCTCTGAAACCTGGGCGGGTCCTAGTGATCGCTTTGTAGCTGACTGCCTCTGGGGTCTGTCAAAGTGTTTGACCAGCAATGGAAAACTTCTAGAAGCAGAAGTTGCAATTAAAAGAGCTGTAGCCATTTATGAGACTTTGCCTGAAAATTGCGATGAATACTTGAGCACTAACTATGCCAATCTCGGCGCCCTAAATTTGCAGCGCTCTAATTTTGAAGGCGCAGTAGAGGCCCTGGTTAAAGCCGTGGCCTACCGCAGAAAATTAGCTGGTGATCTGGATGCCGGCTTGATTAGCCTGGCAAGCAAATTAGCTCTGGCCCTGATGCAACTGAAACGCTTAAAAGAAGCTGAGAAATATTTGCGAATGGCCCTCAAAATTTCCACTGCAGTTTATGGTGCTAAAGACATTGAGACAGCGCGCAAATATATTGCCCTGGGCAACTGTTTAAACGGACTCTCCAAATATGATCAAGCCGAAAAAATGTTGGCGAAAGCGATTGTAGTGGTGCGCCAACAGACTATTGACCCAGCTCTAACTGCCGCGTGTTTGTATGAGTTGACCACGTCATATCAAAAGCTCAATGAAAAGGCAAAAGTTAAAAGAACTCTGGAAGAGCTCTCTGACCTATACGTGCAGCCTAACGCCAAGTTACCAAAACACTCTCTCTACGCCGACGCGCAGCTTAAGCTGGGCAATATTTATGAAGAGGCCTGCTTATTTAAAAAAGCTCGAATCAATTATCAATCAGCTCTTACAGCCAGAGAATCGGTTTTTGGCCAGGAGCACAAACTGGTGGCGGAATGCTTGATGCGTATGGCCAGTTGCCTGACTAAAATGTCGCAACATGGCGAAGCTCAGGAGCTTTATCGCAAGGCTGAAACCATGCTTGCTGATTTGAAAAAACGGGCCTAAAGTTTTTCAGTTCTCAAAGAGCAATTAATCCACGCTCTTACCGTCGGCACTCCAGTTCCACATTAATGGCTGGCGTTTATCACCATCTTTGCGCGACATGCCTTCGTACTTCAGATACTTTTTGTCAAAGTCTCCAACAGTTGTAGAAAGCAATGACAGGCCATATGCAGCCATGCCAAAGTATTTTACTTTTGGAATACCCTTCAATACACCGATGCTCAGCGCAAGACCACCTGCACCAAAACCAACATCTTCAAGAGCCAACCTGCCGTGCTCTCTTTTGTAATCTCCGCTGCTGGAATTGCCGAATCGGCTCAAGTCAGTGGGCAGATCAATCAACCGTTTAGCTCCATAAAGAGCAGGAGCCACACGATTAACGTAAGGTAGAGCAGAAGCTCCAATTAACGCGTCAACACCAAGTGAGCCAAGCGGATTCAAATCGACATTGCTTTGCTTTGAATATTTAAAATCAAATTTGCCAGGGCTATTCAGTAGCTCAATGACTTTATCGGCAGGAGTTGCCAGCGAGGTTATACCACTGGCGCTATCGGTCAAGACTCCTACTACACGGCCCTGGGCATCAACCGACAAACTACCAGATTGTCCCGGTAAAACGGTCTGATTAGAGACAATGCGATCAGCCAAAACGTAAGCTGTAGCATCCCTCTGCAGGTCAAGACTATTGGTGTCGAAGGCCTTTTGCAAACCAGCATAACCATCAGCATTAAACTGACCGAGTATATTTTCCATGCGAGTGCGGCCTTGCACAGTGCCGATGGAAAGCACTTTCTCAAGATTAGTCACTCCAGGTGCGCCAAGACTGAACACCTGCTCACCGGTTAAATCACGCTTCGAGCCGTCCAATTGCATAGCTCTCGATTGATCTTTATCGAGGCCTTCGATCTTCAACACAGCCAAGTCGTTAATATCGTCATACTTAGTAATGCGAGCATCGAGAAATTCACCGGTGGGCATCTGCACTTTCAGCGAACTGGTGTTTTTGACTACGTGAGCGGCAGTAACAATTTCGTCGCCGCCTTCCACAAAAAATCCGCTACCGCCGGTAGGACCCGAATTGCGTTGACCATTAATCTTGACTGTTTTGCCAATCAGGTTTGAGTAAACATCGAGAGCGAGGCTATTACCGCATTCTTGCTTATCGCGAACCACGTCGCCGGGCAACAGTTCAGGCACTATTTTGCACTGATCTTTCTCTCCGCCCAATTCGCCAACCTCACCTTTACTTATAAGTCATACCCAATGAGCTTATATATATAAGGGCATGGTGTCATTGGGGAAAATACGGCCTCAACCAATGAATGAGAAAGCAACAATCAGCGGCTACGCAAGCGGTAACCCACTCGGGAAATATTCTCAATCACCGATTGCGATAGATCATCGCTAACGTCCACAATTTTGCGAATGCGGCGAATGGCCACCCTCAATCCCTCTGGAGTGGCATCTGAATCGTACTGCCAGACCCGGGCAAGCAAAGTGTCGACGCTGAAAATTTCGCTGGGGTGACGCATCAGAAACTCGAGCAAGGCAAAGTCGCGTGGCAAAAGTCGCAGCTCTTGCTCGTCTCTGGTGATGCGAAACTTTGACGGATCAAGGGTTAAATTGCCGTGTGTCAAAACATTTGACTGCAAAAGTGGGGGCCGGCGTAAAACCGATCTGATTCGCGCTGCCAGTTCTTTGAGATTAAATGGCTTAGTGATGTAATCGTCAGCACCAGAATCAAGACCTTGCTCTTTTTCTGCCATTTCACCTTTGCCGGTGAGCATTATTACCGGCGTAGAACCACCAGATGAGCGGAAGCTTTTGAGCAGCTCGATGCCGGTCATCCCTGGCAAATCCCAGTCGAGCACAATCACGTCATATTCGGTCATTTTCAAAGTCGCCTCGCCGTCGAGGCCGTCGTGAAAGGTCTCCACAGTATGGCGCTCAGCGCTGAGAGCGTCGCCAATGGTCACCGCTAAGTCAATGTCATCTTCAACGAGAAGTATTTTGGCCACTTTTAATCACTGTCCAATAATCTAGGTTTCTTACAATCTCGGTCACATGCAGTGACAATATATCGTCTTGAAAGCTGTTTTGCACAGGCTTTAGCGGGGGATAAAATTCACATGCGGCCGCATTTGTCATTAACTACCAACGTCTTAATCTTGGTCACCCTACCGCTTTTGATTCAACTGGTCCTGCTTGCATCGCTTGCCAGTCTTCAAAGTCAGGCAGAACAAGCGTTAAGAGTTTCGACCCACAGCAAGAAAATATCAGACGCTATCAATCGCATCACAGGCGACGTTTTTGATCTGCTAACCACCTACGGCAACGAAACCTCTCTCGAAATGATTTCGCTGGATGATGAAAGTGTGCAGAAGACAATTAAAAAGGTGCGTCATGATTATGACAACTTGAAGCAACTGACCAGTGGCAAACAGGAGATTACCAAAGCTGTAGTCGATTCAGAAATAGCCACCGAAAAGGCATTTACGGTTCTAAAAGATTTGAAAAGGTCGTTTCTCCAAACTGGCGGTGAAGGCCGCGATGCACGCAAACCAGTCTGGAAAAATCTACGCGAAGTGCTGAAGGGAATTTTGTTTCAAGAGTTGCTCTCGATTGGCGACGAACAAAAAAGACTTTCAGATAAAGCACCAGAAGAGCAAGCTGTCTATCGCGAACGGGCTCAACAAGTGATGCTCGGAATCGGCCTGGTGGATCTGGCACTGGGCCTAGGCTTGGCCTTATACCTGACCAAAGGAATCACCAGTCGATTGAAAAAAGTCAGTGATAACACCTTAAGGTTGGCCAGTGGCGTGCCACTGCATCCGGTGCTGCGTGGCAATGACGAAATTGCCAGACTCGATCAAGTTTTTCATAAAATGGCAGGCGAACTGCGTGAATCTTCACGCAAAGAAAGAGCCATCGTCGACAACGCGCGTGACTTTATTTGCACCATTGACGCACAGGGGCGTTTCATCGCCGCCAATCAAGCAGCCGAAGTATTGCTGGGCATGAGCCCTGAAGACCTGCAGGGAAAACACTTTATCGATCTCGTCGTCGGCAGCGATACAAGTAAAGCTCTCGACTATCTTGAAAAACTTAAATCGCAGGAGATTTCGACGCCATTAGAAATTGAGATGAAAGCGCGCTCTGGAGCGATTGTCGAAACTTTGTGGTCGGCCCATTGGTCTGATGAAGAAAATTCGGTATTTTGCGTCATTCACGACATGACCGATATGCGGCGCGCTGAAAAACTGCGGCAAGAAGTAATGGCCATGATTACTCACGACCTGCGCACACCACTGGCCACCATTAACAACGTGCTCGACTTCTTTGACAACGGCACAGCTGGTACTTTCGATGAAAAAGGTCGGCGCTACATTGTCATGGCCAGACGGAATGCCGACCGCATGGTCAATCTGATTAACGATTTGCTCGATATTGAAAAAATCAAATCTGGCATGATGCAACTAGAAATTGATTCTTATGCCCTTTCACGCAGTTTTAGCAATTGCGAAATATTGAGCGCTCCGCTGGCCGAAGAGGGCGGCGTCAAACTGATATTTGCTCCCACTGATCTCATGGTAGAAGCTGATGAAGAGCGCCTCGGCCGGGTGCTTTCAAATTTGGTAGCTAATGCGATTAAATATTCACCTAAGGGAAAAGCAGTGCAGGTTACTGGCCAAAAGCAGAAAAACTCAATAATGATTCGTGTGCAAGATCAGGGGCCAGGAATTCCCGCCGAGATGCTAGACTCTGTTTTTGACCGTTTTCAACAAGTTGGTGGACCAGCTAAAACTAAGGGTGGGTCAGGCCTGGGGCTAACAATTTGCAAAGCCATAGTCGAAATGCATGGTGGCAAAATTTGGGTAGAATCAGCTCAAGGTCAGGGCAGCACTTTTATTTTTACTCTGCCAGTCACCCTTCAGTAAACTGAGATTTTTGCTTTAATCTTATAGATTTTGCGCTTCTTTCAGAATCTTTTGTTCAAAGCTCTTCCAGCCGTATACACGCGCAAAGGTAAGCATGTTGCTGTAGCATTGCTGTAGCATTTTTCCTTGCTTTAGTGACTTATAAATCTCTATCGCTTGCATCATTTCTTTCTCTAGTGCCGCTTGGTCCTTCAAATGGCCCATGATGTTTGCTAGGGAAAAATGGTACATAGCTTTGTCCTCTCGGGTAAAGTTCGATAGACACTCTACTGCAACCGGATGCAGCATTGTATTTTTGGCCTCAGAATATTTGTGCATGTCCATCAACACGTAGGCTTTGCGTATGTAACATTGGCCGAGAAATTCTGAGGTGGCAATTAATTTGCTGCCTTTCGATGCCGGTGACAATAATTTGTTCCATGCAGATAAAGAGTCTGGATAGTTTTCCTGTCGAGCGAGAGTTGCTGCTCTGTCAAATTGGCTGATTAGTTCTGGCGAATTTGGCAGGCCGCTTGCAGTGACAATAGCCCAATTTAAACGCATTGCTTCGGCTTGCAGGGGATTCATTTTTTTCTGAGCTCTCACATAGGGTGCGCCTAGAACAATTGCGCCAGACAATGCAACAAGAGTTAGGCCCAGTAAAAGTTTACTTCGAGGGTACCGGTTGTTTGATCTGGTAATTTTAATTGACATTAGCTCCTAATTATAAATTGCGTTCGCGCTCTGCTGCGCATATAAAACTAATTAAAACCAAGGCAATCTGGCGATAGGCGGATTTCATAATTTTTCCTCCTCCAATCATAAAGCCAAAAGCTATTTTTCAACCGAAACGGCGAAACTAGGGGATTTGTAATCTTTAGTCAAATAGTCTTGAGGAATAGTGGATTGATTACCATCGCGCAAAGTTGAATAATGCGGTGACATAATCTCAACACCTGCTTCGTTGAATGTATTTTGAATATTTTGATGAAGCTCCGAGTAGAGAGCTGCCATTCTGTGCGGATTGTTGGTGTAAGCGTTGATTTGATAACTTACGTAATAATCGTCCAGACTCGTTTGAAGAACAAATGGTTGTGGGTCTGCAAGAATTTGAGGAGTTTCAAGAGCCGCATTAATTAAAAGCTGGTGTATTTGTTTCCATGGAGCGTCATATCCGATGGTGATGGTTGTATGGAGAATGAGTCCGGTATCTTGCGCCGAGCTGCTGTAATTGATGATGTGGCTGCCCAAAACCATACCATTAGGTATGGTGATGTACTCGTGCTTTATTGTCCTTATTCGGGTGGCCAGCAGCGTCTTTTCGACGACGTCACCTATCGTGTCAGAAATTTTTACTCTATCGCCAATTTTGAAAGCACCCGTATAGGTAAGAAAAACTCCAGCTACAACGTGTGAAACGGCCCCAGAAGATCCTAGTGAAACGAGGATACCGAGAAAGAGCGACACTTGCTGAAATGCTGGGGAACCAGAGCCAGGCAAGTACGGGAATATCAAGACCAATGCAAAAGCCACGAATAAGAATCGCGCGATTTTATATGTCGGGTTAGCCCATTCTGGGTCGAAACCAGGAAAACTAATAGTTCCACGGCTAATTTCGCTGAAAATAAACTCAGTAAAAGCGAGAACATAGTAAGTGCCAAGAATAATTATGGCGATAAAAGCGATGTTGGGTAGATAGCCTAACACCGCCGGTAGTATCACCGTTGTTAACGGTAGCAAAGCCGACGATATCAGATTTTTAGACAAGTCCTGCGTTTCAGGGAAAAAGCTCAAAACCACCGTGCAGTAGACGGCCAATAAGGAAAGGGCCATTACTAAACGAGTCAGACTGCACAGACCAATCACAACATCAGTAAAAGTATCAGCAGACAGTAAGACGGCCTGCTGAAACTTGAGAGAGCGAATATGAACACCGCGCCATGACTCGATCTTTTTGTAAGAAAATCTAAAAAGTTTGCCGATAAGGCTCCAAACGCCAACCAATAGGACTGTCGTAAATAATGACAGACCAATCCTGAGGAACAATTTGGGTAGGCTATGATTTGCCAAGTCTTTGGCAATGGCTTTTTGAAGGCGACTAGCATAATCTTTTGCCAGGGCCTGCCTGTCAAGCGATCCCACGGCACGAGCGTCAGCATCGGTTACCGTGAGCAACGTAACATCGCCGACCACAATATCTGTACTAAAGCCACTCTCCCTCGTCGAAATGGACTCTACAGAGAAGTTCTTCTGTTCTTCAAGCGTCTTTAGCCTTGACTGTATGCTCTCAATCCTTTTATCCGGTCCATAGGGACCAAGCCTAACCTTGATTCTCAAGACTTCTTCGTCCCCAACAATCAACGGAGCGCCATTTTTACCATCACTTAAAGAGGTGTTGGAGGGTGGCAAACCTTGGGTTTCAGAAGTACTTTTGGCGGTCGACGACCCTTCTTCATTAGGTGAATGGTCAATCGTTGAGGGTCCGGAAAAACTAGATGGACTAGCTTTGTCAGCTGATTTTTCAGGATTCGGAGTGGCGGTAGGCTCCTGACCAAAAGCAGCCAAGTTAGTTGATCCGCTCACAAAAATGAACAGCAAGAAACCCAATACACGTAATACTGCCTTCATAATTTGCTAAATCCTAAGACGGAACCAAAAGCGCGTTAGCTTACCACTACTGCGAGGTGTTACTTCGTTACGCCATTGCAAAGTGGTCAGTTAGCAGCAATAACGGATTTGATTCAACAACCTATAAAAATGCCAAGTCGGAAAAAGTCATATCGTTTTCAGTTGACAATTCAAATCTAGACTAGCCAGACGATTTCAGAAGTCACTGCTAGGAGTTCGGTACCGCAAATTCTTTTCTTGCACCGCGGGGCTCACGACAGCTGTCTCTGGGACTCTTTCTTTCGTGTCTTTGTCGACTCTGTTCGACCCGCGAACCAAGCTCTGGAATGGTGCCAACAAGAAGCAGGCGTGCGGTTAACTAGCGCCGTTCACGCTCTCGACGCACACGGCTTTCCTCTGCTGCAGCACGCTCATCGTCAGCCAAAAAATCATACTGCGAGCGCGCTTCTGCTTTCAATGCAGCGGCTTCTTTGCCTTTATTTTGACGGCGCAAACACTCGGCCAAACCTGTGAGAAAGCTATTGCGCATATTTTCGTCGAGCTTGTAAGTGAGCATGCGCCGCGACAAAGTCTCGCCATATGCCCAGGCGCCGCGATCAAGAGCATTGCATAATCTGGAATGATTCAAATGAATCAAATCAGCCTGGGTCAAGCGTTTTGCTCTGGTAAGTTCAAGTTCGCATGCAGCAAGGGTCTGATCGCAGCCTACATAGTCGGTGGCCCAGGTTTGCGCTTTAGCCACAGCGCAAGCCACCTGCGCCGGCGTCTGTGTTTTGCGTAACTGTGCCATCACGTCGCGCAGCATCTGGGGTTGCTTCAATAATTTCTTCAGCGCTGCCACATTGGTTTTAAAACTTAGATACTTGTCGTCACGAGGCGACATTTCATTTAAACATTTCTCGCTGTACTTGAGCGCTTCTGCCGGGGAGCCCATGCCTAAGAACCCCCTGATGTTATTGGCCCTTCGCTTAATATCATAAGGAAGAGCAATTCGACAGATTCTATCGCTTTGCTCTAATCTCTCTTTCCAGGTTTTCAGATTCATCACTTTGAGCTGGGTATTATCAAATTCTTCCACCAGAGCGCGCACACTCATTTCAGTATCAGCGCTAACCGCGCCTTTAGCGCGCAGTTTTTTGAAGTCTTGCAGCATTTGGTCAATGATCGGCAGCGCTTTTTCAGTTTGCTGCATGCGCAAATAATCAATGGCAATCTGGCATTGCACATCTACTCTTTCACTCAGTGCGGTCGCGGGTAGCAAATTTAAACTGCGCTGAAAATAGGTGATGGCGGCGGGATATTTTTTAGCGTGCTCCTGGTTAATACCTTTGTTATTTTCGACTTTCCATGGCGGCACCGTTTGACTATTTTCAGCTGTCGCCGTGTAAACCATTGATGTCAATTCTGTTAGAGACAGCACCAGCGCCGAGCTCAAAAGCAAAAATTGGCGAGAAGTACCAGCATTCACGCATCTACCTGTGAGTCTAGCAAAAGTATACTTCCTTGAATGATCGGCGTTTACACCTTCCAGACTCTTAGAGAGATTTTTGCGATAATTGCACAAAAATTCAAGCGTATAATTTTCAATGGCGCAATTGCCCATTCCGCATCCTCAAGGCGGCCACAATCTCTATTTGGAATTATGTACCCGTGGAGCTTAGCGAAAAAGACATCTACAAATATTTTGGCGCTACCTATGCGTCACGGGGAGACTCCTATGAACGTGCCAGGCGCGTGCAATCATGCCGCTTTGACCCAAATACGTCAATGCTACGCGGACAAGTTTTCGGCAGTCAAAGGCAGCCATACGAAGTACAGATGCGCCTGATCTCCACAGGTTTGAAAATCGAAATAGCAATATGTACCTGTCCCATGGGGGGCTATTGCAAACACTCCGCGGCGCTGGCACTGCACGCTTTGAGAACCGGACAGATACCTCAATCAAATGCCGCGCTGATAACTTTCTCGATGCCAGCGGCGCAACCACAGGCGCCAAAGCTTTCGGCGCGCTCAGAAAATTGGATTAGCGGGCTGGCAAAAGCCCTAAATTCACAACCCGTAGTTGCAAGAGAGAAGCCAATCGACTCGGTGCTCTATGTGCTTGACGTTAACCGCACTAAGGTCTTGATTCTCAAGCCGATGCACGCGCGCAAGTTAAAAAGCGGCGCCTGGGGAAGCGCACAAAGTTGCGACCTTGACAGGGTGGCAGGCGCTACAGCTCGATACGTTACCGAAGAAGACTGCGAAATTGCCAAAATTTTTCTCGCCGCTCAAAAAGACAAATGGTCATACGAAAAAACCTTCAGTGATATTCCTGAGTTGTCGCAACATCTGCTCAATCGCATTGTTGCCACCGGCCGCTGTTTCTGGCAAAGCAAAGATAGCCTCGCCTTAACTAGCGGCGGCGCCAAGCCGGCCGAGCTGAAGTGGAAGCTCATGCCTAACACAAACCAGGTTTTGCAATTTCACTCAGAAGATGCAGACGACATTGCAGTCATCGCAGGGTCGGCCTGGTACGTCAATCCTGTTACACATCAATTAGGACCGCTCGATCTTTCGCTTCCACTGGGCGCAGTCAAATCGATTCTTTCCGCTCCTCCCATCGAAGCCCATGAAGCGACACTGGTGACGGAAGCATTGAATGCAATCGGTGCCTCCATTCCCAAACCAGTGGCAGATTTTTCCACAGAGACAATCACTGTGAAGCCGCGACCAACCATCAAACTTTTTACAAAAGAATTTGTGATGGAAGGCTACCGCAATCATAAAGAAGTATTCACAGAATCTACAGTTATACTGACTTTCGATTACGCCGGCCTTGAATTCGATCCGCCGAAAATGCAAGAGTGCCGCACCATAGACGGCAACAGGGTCTTAATTCACAAAAGAGATATGGCGGCCGAAGAAAAGTGCGCTGAGCAACTGGAGAATCTTGGCTTGATCGATATCGGAGCCACCTTCAATAACGGCATAACTCTGACATTTTCTACTGATGAGCCGCAAGAATGGATCGATTTTGTCAGCAAAGATTTGCCGGTCTTAAAAGCTCAGGGTTGGCAAATAGAATTTGATAAATCTTTTGCCTACAATATCGTGGTGCCAGACGAAGAATGGAACATTGAGGCCACGCAAGGATCTGATTTCTGGTTCTCACTAGATCTGGGCATCACTGTTGGTGGCGAACGGGTGCCACTGCTACCTGTCATTCACCAGGCGCTGCGACAAGTAATCGGCTCAGAACCACTGGTCGAAATCGAGCAACTTAATCACGACGGAATTTTCTATGCACCTCTAAAAGATGGTCGCATCATTTCACTACCGTTCGACCGCGTGAAAGGCATAGTCAGCGCCCTTTTAGAATTGTTTGATGGGCGCCTGAATATGCCAGAAGAAGTAGAAGTTACCATCGCTCAAATCATCAATTTACAAAGGGCCATGGCTGAAAACATGGGCCAGAATGAATTGTGGCTGGTGGGCGATAAACTTGCAGCAGTGGTTGATAAAATCAAGGCGTTCGAATGCATCGGAAAAGTCAAACCACCAAAAAATTTCTCAGCTCAGTTAAGACCGTACCAGCTGGAAGGACTTGGCTGGCTCAATTTTCTGCGCGAATTTGGCCTGGGAGGCATTCTCGCCGACGACATGGGTTTAGGTAAAACCGTGCAAACCCTGGCGCACATTGCTCTCGAAAAAGCCGAGAAACGGCTTGATAAGCCATTTTTGGTAATTTGCCCAACATCAGTATTGCCCAACTGGCTGAGCGAAATTGAAAAATTTGTTCCTAATTTGAAAGTTACTGCTCTTACAGGCCCTGATCGCGCCGTCAATCATTTTAGAATAGCCAGCTCAGACATAGTCGTCTCGACTTATCCACTGGTTGTGCGCGATGAGAAAATTCTGGTTAAACAAAAATGGAAAGCAGTGATTCTCGATGAAGCGCAAGCCATTAAAAATCCCGGTACTCTAATTTCTCAGGCCGTAGGCAAACTACAGAGCGACTATAAGATCTGTTTGACCGGCACGCCAATAGAAAATCATTTAGGCGAACTCTGGGCACAGTTTAATTTCCTGATGCCGGGCTTTTTAAAAGACCTTCCTACCTTCAACAAAAGTTTTCGCTGGCCCATCGAGAAGCAAAAAAACAAATTTTTGCAAAAATTGCTGGCCACAAAAGTCAGGCCATTCTTGTTGCGCCGAACCAAAGAGCTCGTGGCCACAGAACTTCCAGCAAAAACTATCATTATCAAAAACGTTGACCTTGACGGTGA
>CASBPX010000030.1 GCA_949127735.1 Candidatus Obscuribacterales bacterium
ATTAGTGATCAAGTAAGGTGCTAATTGTTCGCTCGTCACAACACCATCGTTGTTGCGAATCAAGCGAGCAATCAGCTGCCATTGCTTCTCTTCGATGCCCTCATTGGCATCACCGTCACCAAATAAAATCGAAAAACAATTGAGAAAGAAATTTTTTCTTGTGGAAGATTTGCCAGTGCCCCAGAAGAGCAGATCGTGAAACACTTTCAGGTCAATAGCGAGGTCTCTTTTGTTACTCGATTTGTTTGATGTGACTGAAGTCATAAACATAAACGACATGATTACGCAGACTACAACAGTTAGCGAAATCACCAAGAGCAGACCGAATGATATTTTGAAGACAAAAAATAAAATTGTGGCAAAGCGATTGAGAAGATATTGAAGCCAGGCCGTAAGACCGGTAGCGAGATAGACATTTTGAAAACCGTTGCTGAACCTGTAGGCAATGTCGCCAAGGGTAGAGACTTCCAGATGGCCACCTACTTCTGCAGCAATTAAATTCAGATACTTGTTGCTGTCTGAAAGAGACAATCCGGTTTTAGCGGCAACGTCGGCAGCGGTCACCCTGCGGCCAAGGTCATTAATGGCACGAATGGTTTTCTGCTTGTCTTCTTTTTCCTTCACTGCTCTAATGTCTGCTCAGTGCTTCGGCCGCTTGAATGATGGCGAGAATAGCGCAAATCAGCGACTCGCCCGCTACGGCTCCCGATGCCATTGGCACCACATATAGTTCAGCACTTTTCTTTTCAACCAAGCGCCATACGCTCGCAAGCAGTGCGCCAAGGAAGAAGCCAAAAGCATTGCTGAAAGGCATTACCCATGATAAGCCCAGACCCATGGCAGATGGCACATAGGGTTTATATTTTTTGCTGGCGAATTTATCAAGTAATGCCAGAGCAATACCTAAGAATCCAGCGATGACCATACCCCACCTGGCTGATTCGGGAATGGTATCAATTCCCTGACTAAGCGCAATGGCTACCGATTTCCAAACGTTAACCGTCGGCGGTTCGAATTTTTCGAGGGCTGCTTTATTGGGTACCATCAGATACCAGGCAGGCACCACTGCCGCCAGGCCAAAAAACACTCCAGAAAGCTGCGCTAAAAATTGTTTTCGGGCATTGGCTCCCAGTAAATAGCCGCTTTTAAGATCTGTAAGTAAGTCGGCTGAACTTGACGCAATATTGGCTGTTACTGATGCCGCCATCAAATTGGTGACAATATTTTTGGGTGCCATCACTGCTACTGTTATTTGCGTGATTTTGCACATGGCGCTCATTGGTGTCACGTCTGTTTCACCTGTGGCGCGGCAGGCAATCAGGCCGAGAACGAAACTCAGGCAAACGGTGGTAAGGCCCACGAAAGGCGAAATCGAAAAAGCAAGATATTGCAAAGTTACACTGGCAATCGCTAGTGGCACAACGCCTATCACCAGCCATTTTAGAGGCACTTCGATTTCAGCCAGCGGATCGATTTCCACTATATCTGTGCCTGCTTTTTTTACTTTGACGATGTTTAGAGAGCGCAAAATTGTTTTCCATTCCAGCGCAAAGGCGGTCAGGCCGCTTGTTACCATAATGGCTGAGCCACTCCAGAGGGCCCATCCCTTAATCACGGCGCTTGGTTGCTCAATAATGTGAGCATTCAAAACTTGCGGGCCAAAATAGAAATAGAGAGCCAGTGAACCTACCAGCATTGATAAACAAACACGCATGCCAATTAACATACCGGCGCCGATGTAGAGCAGGCTTGGCGCCCAGCCAAAACCGGGCATTTCTTTTAAGCTGACACCAAAGCTCGTTGCATCAAACTTAAATAGGTCAGGAACCTTCAAGTTGTTGCGAATCAGCCATGGGAATTCTCCGTTGACGAAAAAACCAACTACTGCTCCTGCCACCAGTGCCGCCACCAGTGAATAAGCTTGCTTTATCGCTTCTTTTGAGTGAGCGTGCAGACTTCGTAAAGTTTCAGCCGCAGCTATGCCACTAGGAAACGGCAGTTGTTCCACATTGATCATTTGTCTTTTCATTGGCACTGCTAGAAATACACCGAGCAATGCTGAAACTGCCGTCCATGGTAAAACTGTTGTCCACGGAGTATGTTCGCCGGTAATTAATAAGAGCGCGCCAAAAGCCAGGCCCACAGTGGCGCCGGTGGAATAGCCCGCAGCTGACGCTGTAGACTGCATGCAATTATTTTCTAAAATCGACATCTCTGAAACTTTTGGTGCCACCACGCGCACCAGTCGCCAGATCACAAAAGAAAGTACGCAGGCTGTAATTGCCACACCAAATGCCCAACCAACTTTTAGCATTGTGTAGAGATTGGAGATAGAAAGCAGCATGCCCAGAATGCCGCCCATCAAGACTGCCCGCCAGGTTAGCTGAGGTACGTGGTCGCCTTGATAGACCGTGCGCAACCAAACTTGATCGGTGGTTTCACCGGGCAGCTCTTCTACAACAGTGCTGCCTGAGGCAAGAGGGCCAATATTGTCTTCTGCTTCTTCTGGCATATTTTCTCAGCGATTTTGGCTTTTGATCTAACTGTGCGGGCTTTCCAGCATGCAGAAGCCTTCATTTTCCAGGCCCCGCAGCGAGGTTGCTCTAGCGACCCGGCTGATTGCCAGCTGAAATGCGGCAGTGCGCAAATCGCATTCGTTTTGCTGCGCCAGATGTTTGATCTCTTTGTACGAGTCGAGCATGAGCAATTTTAGTTCCAGGTTTACGCGTTCAAGACGCCAGCGGAATTGCTGTATGTTTTGTACCCATTCAAAATAGCTGACCATGACACCGCCAGCATTGGCGAAAATATCAGGCACAATTACTTTGCCGATTTTGATCAAGTACTCATCGGCAGCGGGTGTGGTTGGGCCATTTGCACCTTCGATGATAAATTTTGCCTTGATGTCTTTCATGTTTTCTTCAGTAATTACATTACCGAGAGCGGCAGGAATCAGCACATCGCAGTCGCAAGTGAAAATTGCATCAGCGGCAATTTCGACGGTGTCAGGAAAACCTTTAACACCATTGTTTTCGCGCACGTAACGCATCAAATGGGCGACGTCGAGACCATCAGCATTGTAGATTCCGCCGGTGAGATCAGCCACAGCCACAACCTTTCCACCCATCTGGTGAATAAATTGGGCAGCCCATGAGCCCACATTGCCAAAGCCTTGAATGGCAAATTTAGTCGTTTTTAGATCCATTGAGTAGTCTTCTAAAATCGCTTCGCAAACAAAAGCGATTCCTTGACCGGTAGCCTGCTCTCGGCCTTCGCTGCCGCCTAGCTCAATCGGTTTACCGGTCACCACTGCTGGTGTCCAGCCGTGATATTTTGAGTATTGATCGACTATCCAGGCCATGGTTTGCGAATTAGTGCCCATATCGGGTGCTGGAATGTCTAGACCGGGGCCGATAATGTCGTGAATTTCGTCTACAAAAGATCTTGTAATGCGCTGCAGCTCGGCGTGTGAAAGCTTAGAGGGGTCGCAGCTGATACCACCCTTGGCGCCACCGTATGGAATGTTAGCCACTGCTGTTTTCCAGGTCATCAGCGATGCCAGTGAATTGACTTCGTCAGGATCGACTTCAGGGTGATAGCGCAATCCGCCTTTCATCGGCCCCCGGCTGTTATCGTGCTGTACTCTAAAACCAGAAAAACAGCCCAATTCACCGTTATCGAGAGTGATCACGCACTCAACTTTAACTTCGCGCCGTGGCGCCATCAATACAGTTTCGAGCCTTGAGCCCACATGCAAGTGTTTGGCAGCTCGGCGGAAGTAATAATTGGTAGCTTCTGAAGCGCGCATTTAGGCCCCCTATTGGATCGTAACCCGATCCTCCATAGGTTAGCACCTTGGTTTCTATAATCAGAATCTTTCTCAGGCGCCTCTAATAAGAGAAGCTACCCACGGCCAAAGGTGACAATGGTTGGTGTGCTTGTCCACGGAATAGATATGAAGCCTGGTGAGCTGCTTGCTCGATGGTCGTGGCTTTGCCTTGTTTCATTGTTTCTACTTGCAAGCGTACAAATTCAATTCGAGCAGCAGCAGGCATGGCCGGTACTCTGATCACCCGCACTTTGCGCGATGAATAACAATGTTCGAGAATGACGCTAATTTCTTTTGTGAATTTGAGACTTTCGTTCTGTCTGATTTCGTTCGATTCAAAGAAAGCTAGAGGCTCTATCAAAAATGCCACGTCATACTGAGAAGCGTCTAAATTGCCGAAAGCTGAAGGCACTGGCAATTTGTCGTGCAGATAATAGGCTTCGCCATCGAATAGACCGCGATCGAGAATCACGGTCTGATCAAAATCTAGAATAGACGCTTCGGCTGATAGCTGTCTTTTTAAAACTTCGGCTTGAAATTTCTGGCGGTCTACCCATGGCAAAAATTTGCCTTCTTTGATAATTTGGGTAGCTTTCTCTTCGACTATTCGATACCCTAACTGACCCAGGCCGTTGACGATTGTGGTTTTGCCAACTGACGGTCCGCCTGTGATCACTACTTTCATGATAAGCGCTCTCTATTAGGGATTTCCAGGTTGTTGAACCTCTATAGATTGGACTGTATGTTTTTTTTCGGCACTATACAAGGTGGGAAATCTCATTTTGGTGGGAGGATTCCCCCTGATTGCCTTTAAGCATTTCTCAATTAGAGCCTGTGCCTATTAGCGCCTTTATTTCAGGCATGGCCGCTAGTGTACTTTCTTCACCGGCTTTTACGGCCTTGCGGGCGTCGTCAAAGTTGGTAGATAGTATAGATATCTCTTTGGTTTGAGGCTGAATGACCAGATTTGCTTTGGCGATTTCGGTTTTATCCACTTCAGTGAGAAAAATGTTGAGGGCCCTTTTGCTCACACTGCCAATGCGTCTAAAGGTTTTGGCGTTGGTGCGCTCAAAGACCGGGTTTACGTTAACGGCAATCACTACTGTGTCATCCCCTAATTCCCTCGCCACTATTCGGGCTTCTTCTACTGGTAAATTGGCTTGCAGTCCGCCATCTACTAATAGTGCCATTGAGTCGTTGCCATCTTTAATTTTGGTATTGCCGGGACAGTCTTTGTCAAAAGGCACAGGTCGCCGCAGAGCCGGTATCGCTGAGCTTGCTTGAATAGCGCGACCGATATCGCCTGTGCGTACGGTATATGGTTCAGCGTTAAGCAGATCGCAGCACACGGCGCCAAACTTTATAGGAAGATTTTCGATGTCTTTGTTTTCTAGTGGCACATGCGCATCTATATATTTCCTGAAGCGATTGCCGCGATAGAGGCCATCGTAAGGGTGGTAGCCAACAAGATGCGGTAGGAAAAATATTGGCACGGCCATGATCCGGACGGCAATGGGCACAGTCAGGTATGAATGCAGAAACGACTTATTCAGGAGAACAGACTCGAGCTTGTCAGGTGCAACACCGGAACAGTACAGGCCGCCCACAATTGCACCGACGCTGGTGCCGACGATAGCGTCAATCTTTATGTTATTTTCGGTCAACACCTTCAGTACACCAATATGCGCCGCACCGCGGGTGCCACCACCACCAAGAGCCAAGACTAACTTTTTTCGTTTGGGCTGCTGAGCTTGCTGCGCTAGAGGCGCGTCATATATATTTTGTGCCTGAGCTGCGAGATTGGCCGGTGCGCACAGGGAAGCAGCTACTGCCAGTGCAGCTGAGATGGTAATTTTTATTTTCTTGCCCTTGCCGAGAAAGGTAATTCGAGCCTGTGTCATAGCTTCTAAAATTGACAGAATTTGCGAATACAAAGCCAGAAAATTGACTTTTGTAACCGGTATTAAGGTCATATACTTGGCTGATCTAATATTAACGAAGTCAAACAATTACCGCTGTGGCGGCAAGGAACTGCATTCCCGGCTACAATCAGCCTTAAGTATGAGAGGTTGACAACTCGTGATCATGCTATAAATGAAGGACTTTGCAAGGTACACAAGATTGTATTCAGCTCGGCTGAAAGAATTCTCCTGACTGGCTGGACAATAATATGGGGGCTCTCAACTTGGATTTTTCTGCCTGGAACACTCCAACAACTTGGTTGACTTTCGCTGCGTGGTTTACCGTCAGTTATTGCTATCTGTCTATGGGCATCACCGGCGGCTACCACCGTTTGTTGACACACAAGTCGTACAAAGTACCTAACTGGCTTAAGTATTTTATCGTCTCCGGCGGTTATTTGGCACTGATGGGTGCTCCGGTTTCGTGGGTAGCGGTTCACCGTTTGCACCACCAGAAGTCTGATCAACCTGGAGATCCTCATTCGCCTCGCGACGGTTTCGAACATGCTCTTTATAAGTGGATGTTCGACATGGAAAAACGACAGCCGATTGAAGAAATTAGGAAGCAAGTTCCTGACCTTCTGGAAGACAAATGGTTGTGTAAACTGGGCGTCGACCACTCTGCCAAACAAGCGCAACTTTGTTTATGGGTCAACATTGCAGCTCGCGTTTTGATTTTGGTAGCGTTCGGACCTGTAGCATTCACCGCTAATTTGATCGCTTCAATAATGGTTTTCTGGAGTCCGCAGTTCGTCAATACCTTCTGCCACCTTGAAAATTGGGGATACCGCACTTACGAAGTGCGCGATGGTAGCCGCAATGTTCCATGGGTCGGAATTATGGCTATGGGCGAAGGCTGGCACAATAATCACCATGCTTTCCCTAAATCAGCCAGACACGGAATCAAATGGTATGAACTGGATTGCACCTGGATGATGATTTCATTCCTTGAGAAAGTCGGCTTGGCCACAGAAGTAATTAGACCAACAGTTGTTTCTGCCGAAGTCATTGCTAAAGCAAAAGAAGCACAAGCAGCTAAGTTTGTGACGGCGTCTAATGCTGGTGTTCAGACTACTTCTGATAGCGCAGAGCTGGTTAATTTGGCGCTGGACGTACCGGAACCCGAGCTAGTAAAAAGCTAATTTGAGTTACCCAATTGAACAGGTGTTGATCCATGAGACTTTTATCTGCGTTATGTGCTGCTGTGATCTGCCTGGGTGCCTCTGCCAAGCTCACTGTGATGGCGAAGACCTGGACGATTGTGGAACGTCAGGAAGCATTGATGAAAGAGGTCAATGAGGGTCAAAAAGGCAAAGAGCTGACACTTAAGGAAGCGAAGAAGTTGCGCAAAGAGCTGGCTAACCTGGCTAGAAAAAAAGCAAAAATGAAAGCGAAATCGGAAGAAACTTTGACTAAAGAAAATAAGTTAGAGTTAGAAGGCGACCTCAATAACATCAGCGTTGAAATTAAAAAGTTGAAACTGGAAAAACGCGCTGAAGCTCCAGCCAAATAGGCACTAAATGTGGTGCTCACCATAAGCCTGGAAACAATCGATATCGCACTTTTTCGGCGTACTCAGGGTAACCCGGCAGTTTGAGCCGCAAGGTGCGCTCTTCTAAAACTATGCGTACTGCCAGAAGTACAATCAGTGACGGCAGAAAGCAAAGGCCTATTAGTGACCCTAATATCAGTGGCGCCGCCACGAAAAAGCAAAGCGTACCCACATACATCGGATGGCGTACGTAGCTATAAGGACCAGAGCTGATCACTTTATGTTCGCGCTCTAATTGCAGCCTCACAATAGGAGCTGCAAAAGTGTTTTCGCGGAAAACGCGATAGACGATATAACCACACGTGGCCAGCAGCACCACACCGACAACGTGTAACCAGACTGGTAATTGACTGTGATGCCAGCGCCCGGCATCAAGTGCCATCATGGTGATCCAGGCTGTGGTTAAAGCCGTGCCCAGAGCCATAAGAATTTTGTCCCAACGCTCCTGTTGAGCTTGCACCACCGGAAGTAGGCGTTCTGCTAAAAGATTGCGATCGTGCCTGTCGAGCCAGATACCCAACAGCATGCAGATGGCATAAAATTCGCCCACGAAGACCCAAGCTGCCGGCCAGAAAACTCGCCCGGCAAGCATCAACATAAAGGCCGCAAGAATGGCGAAGAAACCGGTGGTGACAAGCACCATGCGCAAAATCAGAGAGCTGGTTTTCTTAATTGTATTGATGGCTTTTCGGGCTGGTGATTACGCCGATGAAAAGCATTATCAAACCGCCCCAGAGAGCAGGCACCCAGCCATGAATGGTGAGATAGCTCGGCATGAAATCAGCTAGCAGCTTCAGTGTCACAGCCGGTATCACCCAAAATCCTAAAATCCAGGCTGGTATCAGTACCAGTAGAGCTAGACCGAAAGTCGTAATGGTCAGTACTGTCGTAAGCAAAATTGCCAGGGCTTCAACCACCCATCCGATTAAGGCAAAGATCACACCGGCCATAATGGCGGTTACGAAACTGCCGTGAGTGTCTATCCCCTTAATCATGGGGAATATAAACTCGAAAGAGGCGGCAATTAAAAGAACTCGAATTAGATAGGCTTTCATGACCCTATCATAACCCTATTTCTGATTTTTGGTTTTAGTTTTTCGGTTTCCAAATTGGGTCTTGGAAATTGCTCGATTTGCTTGGCTCGAACCAGCGGGTCATGGTCATTTTTTGCTGGGTGTAAAACTGAATGCCTTCCGAACCTTGAATATGCAGATCGCCATAGAAGGAAGCATTCCAACCAGTGAAGGGGAACCAGGCCATAGGAGCAGGCACACCGACGTTGATGCCGATCATGCCGGCGTTAAAGTGGTGTTTGAATTCTCTAGCCGAACGGCCTGAATTTGTATAGATTACTGCACCGTTGCCGTAAGGACAATCGCGACCGATAGCAAGAGCGTCTTCTAAACTATCAACGCGCACCACCGACAATACTGGTCCAAAAATTTCTTCTTTGACCACCGACATCTCAGGTTTAGCGTGGTCGAGAATGGTTGGTCCGAGATAGAAACCATTAGATTTGCTGGAGATGTCGAGCTTTCTTCCGTCTAAAGCGACCTTGGCGCCTTCTTTCTCGCCTTTATCAATCATGCCCCTGACTTTGTCGAGATGCTCTCTTGATACCAGTGGACCCATGTCTGGATGAGTTTGACCATCAGTTGGACCAACTTTCATTTGGGCTGCTGCTTCCACCAGATGTGGTACCAGTGCCTCGGCAGCATCGCCTACAGGCAGAGCCAAGCTACCAGCCATACATCTTTCACCGGCACAGCCAAAAGCTGATGCCTGCAAGGCTTGCACAGTCTGCTGCATATCTGCGTCAGGCATAATGATAATGTGGTTCTTGGCGCCACCAGCCGCTTGAACGCGCTTACCGTTAGCGGTGCCGGTCGTATAAATATATTTGGCGATGTGAGTCGAACCGACAAACGAAATCGCTTTGATTAGCGGATGAGTGAGCAGTGCGTCGACGCAATCTTTGCCACCATGCACAATGTTAAAGACGCCGTTAGGCAGCCCTGCTTGAGAAAGCAAGTCTGCAATCATCATGCTTGTAAGCGGCACTTTTTCAGATGGTTTGAGCAAGAATGTATTGCCGCATGTTATTGCAATGGGATACATCCACAATGGCACCATGGCAGGGAAATTAAAGGGGGCGATACCGGCGCATACACCAATAGGATGGCGAATAGTCTCGCAGTCAACATTGCGGGCGATGTTTTCCATACTTTCGCCCATCATCAAGCTCGGTATGCCGCAAGCAAATTCAACTACTTCCATGGCGCGCTGCACTGATGCGCGAGATTCAGGAAGAGTCTTGCCGTGCTCACGTGTGACGCATTGGGCAATTTCTTCGTAGTGTTGTTCCATCAAATTTTTGAAGCGAAACATAACGCGAGCACGTTCTACAATCGGCACTTCTTTCCATTCAAGAAAAGCTTTCTGAGCTACTTGTGCCGCCCTATCGACGTCGGCCATGCCACCAAGGGGGGTGCGGCCGATGATTTCACCAGTGGAAGGGTTATAGATGTCTTGAAACTCGGTGGCTGTGGAATCTACCCATTCGCCATCAACGAGTAATTTGCAGACCGTAGCTTTGCTAGTTTTAGTCGCGACCATCTAACCCTCCAGTTTTACCAACGCCCTATCTTTAAGCGGTATATAAGGATATCGCCTTGATATTTGTTGCGCAATATTAAAACGCCATTTAAGCGTAAAGCGGCGCTTTTTGAGAGTTTTCTAATGCGACCGTTAGAATTATTGCGCCGATCCCATGCTCAGTTCTTTTCTCTCGCGTTGATCCGACCTTTCATATAGAAATTCCGCAGTCACATCTGTCGTTGGTGGCGGGCTCGGACCAGGTCGCTGACGTTCAAATAAATACGGGATTACCGTGGGAGGCTCTGGGCGCTAAAAACCTTTAGACATCTTTTCAAAGTGTTTGTACAGGAACTCTCACAATAAAGACGCTGCCAGCCTTACGGGAAGCGTGTAGACGATTTGTAGACGTTGACCGCCGGCGACTTGGTGGCATAAACAAAAAAGGCTGCGAGTACAATACAAACGTAAAGACCAACCAGGGGCAGATCACATTGCGAAAAAATCTTGTATTTGTGTTTTGTTTAGTCTCAGTCTGTCAATTCACTATTTTGGCGTCATCTGGCGATAATATACCGCCGACTGGTGGTGGATACAGCAGACGTGTCGAAGGTGCGGAACGTGTCGAAACTCTAAAACGTTTAAAGCGTATCCAAGCTGTCGAAAAAATCGATAGTATTGAACGCATTCCGGGTGATACAGACCAAAGTCGATGGACGCTCGTAGCCAGTAAACTTCAAATATTATGCTCTGCAAAGAGAGATGATGTGTATAGAATTTTAGGAATATCGACTCGAACAATACACAATCCTGACAAAGCAAAAGTTTGGACATTCAGAATAACCGACGATATACGTCGTGACACGTTTACTGGCGGGTATTTTCAGCTTGCTATCAGCTTCGAGGGAAAATCGGTTAGCGCCGTACAGGTTTCATTTATTGGACACTTTGTCGGTCCTCAGATCTCGCAGATATTTTTTTGAAACTCAAATTAAGTGTCAGTAGGTTTTCGAGTCGCATTAATCGTCTTGACTCATTTTATCAACGACACGCTTTGCCTCTCTTAAATCCAGTCCAGTTTCTTTTCGCACCAGTCTGATTGCGTCGATCGCTTTTTTTTGAATAATTAGTTGGTGCACAGCTTCTTTAGTATGTTCGGGCAGTTCGATGTGGCCGCCTTGAGAAAATATTCCGTAGGTTTTTTTACTTTAAATTCAGACGCATATGATTCGAAAGCCGGCGGCTTGTTTAAAACTATTTCGTGAATCTGTTTGAAGCACTCCAGAAGCGGTTCTTTTGCCGTAAAACTTTTGGCCAGGGGAAGGCTCATACCTTCACAGCGCAAGATAATTCGATAGCCATCGCCGTCAGAATCACGGTGTTGCTCTAGATTAATTGTTTTGATTTCATCAAATGGAATTTGCCGATTCTGCAGTCGAAAGAACGGTCCACGAGTGCGATACGACAATATTCGCCTTGTTTTATCAAATATAAAAGTGCCTGACTCCATTACTGTCAGCAAAGAAACTGTGATAAATAATATTGGCCAAAAACCATTGATTGCACTCGGGTCTGAAAAGGACCTGTAAATCAAGGCAAGCATAATCAGTACGCAAACAATTAAGATGACCACCATCACCGATGCTGTATAGCGAACCGTTAGACCCTTACTGCTTTTTACTAGTTTGTACATTTAGTACAATGAAACCTGCAGAGATAATGTGAGCTATGTGACAGTCGAACTTTAAGCGATGCCTTCACCGCCGGTGACACCATAAATTTCACCAGTTATGTAGCTCGCTTCCTGCGAGGCAAGTAAAACATATATGGCCGCAAGTTCCACCGGTTCACCGGGTCTTCCCATCGGCACATCTTTTCCGAAATCTTTTAACTTATCATCGGTTTGTCCACCACTGGGTTGCAGGGGCGTCCAAAAGGGGCCAGGTGCAACGGCGTTGACGCGCACACCTTTTTTGATCATTTGCTTCGATATTGATTTTGTAAAATCAACGATTCCGGCTTTAGTCACGGCGTAATCAACAAGCCCCAGTGACGGCTTGTAAGCTTGCCTTGATGCGGTGTTAATAATCGCTGAGCCGGGAGCTAAATGCGGGATTGCCGCTTTGGTAATCCAAAATAACGCGTACAAGTTTGTTTTCATCGTGATATCAAACTGTTCGGTTGTGAGTTCAAGAATATCTGGCGTGTTTGTCTGCGCGTCAGCGCCTTCACGAGCAAAGGCGATTGCCACAGCTTGTCCGATGCCCGAGTCGCCACCTTTTATGAGCGCTTTGCGCCCCTTAAGGCTTCCGTGACCTTCATAAGAATCTTCACCGTGGTCAGGCTTGCGGGGCATCTCTTAAGCCAGGCCTGGAGCTGCTTGTGGCTGCTTGTAAAATGGTGGTTGCGGATACTGATAGCGTGGATCTTGTTTTTTTTAGCCGCTCTGAGGTCATTAGTTTCCTTCAGCTCTTGCAGTGGCTTGATCGGCAAATTGTTGGGCCTGCAATGCTTGTTGCTGGGCCTGCATGGCCAGATTCTTAGCGGCAGTCGAAGTGGTGGTACTGGCCAAACTGCTGGCACTGTCGGCCGAAGCCCTGGCACTGTTGGCAAACGAGCGCGCTTCGCTGGCGGCTGCGGCACGGGCACCAGGGTCGGTGGCACTGAGTGCGCTGTTCAGTGAATTGCGCGCCGAGCTGGAGTAATTTTGTACCTGCGTCAATTGTGTTTGCACTTGCGTGTTGATGCCTGAGAAATTAGCTTGCGCCGCAGCTGGTGACGAGACCGGGTTTTGCGAACCCATCTGGTTATTCTGATTCTTCAAATTGCTGTGATTACCGGCATCATTATTCATGGTGCTATTATTGTCGCCGCTGTTATTGCTGCCGCCGCTATTGCCGCCGCTATTCCCGCCATTACTAGCACCGGTGTTCATGCTATTCATGCGACTGGCAGTGTTCAAGATGGAAGATTGATTGCTGCTACCAAATTGATTTTGGCTCGAGCCATTGCCGCCGGGATTAGTGAAACCGGTGGTGGCGCCATTTCTACTGGTTGCATAATAACGACCGCCGCCTTGAGCGCCGCTCGCTGAAACTGGGCGCACATTGCCCCACTCTTGCTGCCGAGCCTGACCGCCGCTTTGCACGCCGCCGCCTTCCCGAAC
>CASBPX010000031.1 GCA_949127735.1 Candidatus Obscuribacterales bacterium
CAGGACCACCAGGACCACCAGGACCAGCAGGACCACCAGGACCTTGAGGACCACCAGGACCGTTAGGACCTAAAGGACCAAGAGGACCACCAGGACCGATTGGTCCGGTTGGGCCGGCGTTTGTGGCACCAGGAGGGTTAGTCGCACCACCGGTAGCACCAATCGAAATTGGACCGGCAGTGTTTGTGATTGGATAGGTATACAAACTTTGGAAACGAATTAAACCGTTGCCAATGCCCTGATTAACAGATGCATCGTTGCCCATGTTGACTGAGAAGAAAACAATTGGGGCAGGAATGCGTGCTACCAGAGTAGTACGTACACTAGCGAAAGGACCAGGAGTGCCTGTGCTGGGCGGTGGTACGACACCATTGGCAGTTGGGTTACCAGTTGATGTTGTACCAATTGGTCCGTTTGTACCAGTAGTCGTCGGTGCACCAGCGCCGCCGCCGGCTCCGAAGTCTTCATATGTTATCAATTGCGCGTCGAGAGACTGAATTACCGTGCCGTCGAAAGGGTGGGTGCCTATTGCTGCTTGCATCGCAGCGACGGCCTGACCCACGGTACCTTGCTGACCGGCGGCTCTCGCACAGTCTTTACATGCTCTGTCGCACATATCGGCCGCAAACACGAGAACGGTAATATTAAGAGCCAGTGCGCAGATAACAATTAAAATTGAAACTACAGCACCAAGCTCGATGGCAGTAATACCCTTAAGCCGCTCTCTGAGCAACTTTCGGCTTGAAGGTACTGATTTTGGTTTATTAACCACGAACCGCCTCCTGAAAAGGATGGTTACACGTATACATTTACTACCTTACCTGCCGTGCGTGAAGTGAGGGTGAATAAATCAAAAGCCGGTCTAAAAGATTTAGACCGGCTTTCAAGTTTTTCGTAGCGTCTTAGTTGTTTAACGCTGACCTTGGGTCAATCGTCTGGCAACCGCAGAGAACGCATCTTTCACTGTACTGGCACTGGCGCAAGGGAAGAACTTGCCACCGTTACCGCCGGCACCGGCAAGACCGGTACTGGAGTTGCCCAGGAACACAGGCTGCTGGGCTTGCAGTACAGGGTTACCTGTAACGTCAAGTCCAATAGTGAACACTGCGATACCGTCGCCTTTACAGGCCTGAGCAACAGTGAGCGATTGTGTTGCTTCGGTGCTGGCAATACCACCGGTTGGAATACCGTCTGTGAAGAACACGATTGCATGTTTTCCAGCCGGTCTGTTATTAACCAGAGTGGCGATATCGTAGCTAGCCCCGTTGTGGAACATGGCACGCGCAGTAGTCAGTGCTTCAGCGGTATCAGTCTGGTCTAGAGGGCGTCCGTTCTCAAGCCCGTTAGCTTGAGCGTTGCTGGATAGTGCAGACCATGGTGCGTTGTAAGCACCATTCACCAACACGCTGGTCATACCGCCGACCACACCACCGAACGATACAGGCTGAGTATCAGATTTTTGCAACACTCGTCTCGGTTGCCTGAACCCTGAACCTGCTCCACCAGCAATGGCGGTGTTGTTTTCGGGGCCGGCTGTGGGCGCAGAAGTGAACATAGATCTGATATTACGATTGGGCACTCCAGCATAGGAGGCATCAATGTAATAGCTGTTGTTAGAGTCAGAAGCAGTACCGTGAGCCGAACCATTAGTCTGGAAGTTAGGGCCTGATGGTGAACTCATGGCTTGTGCGGCGTTGGAGAAGCCAACGAAACCAAACCGGCAATCAGTCAGTGAATTGATCTTTTGGAAGAATCCGCCGTTGGCTCCGTCAATGGCGGTAGCGATCGGTTGCGAATACAACATGGCCAGGCGCTGGTAGGCGCGTTGGTAGTTAGCAGCGCAATGTCCGCTATTCAAAGCAGTGCTGACTTTACCGGCTGAAGGGAAGATCGTGGTGTAAACACTACCTCTATCGAGCAGAGCATCATTGAAGTTAGCTACACTGTCCAGATTGCCTCGAGCTGCTTCAACCAGTACTCCAAGATTTTCAAACCGGAATGTCTGGCCAGCAAGAGCGCTATCTGGTTCTTGCGAAGGGAAGGTAATGGAACCTGTATCAACGAATGATTGAGGACCGTTGAGTGGCTGTGTGTAGGGCCAGGTGCCAGGGTTGGCAATGTTGACCACAAGGTCGGTAAAGACGTGGGCATCTGCACCAGTATTGTTTTGAGCCTGATAGGTAATCACACCACTGGTGGTGGCGGGGTGCTCGGCTGGTCTGAAAGTAACGCGGTTGGTATCATAAGCAGCATTGCCGTTGATACTAGGATCATTTACTCTCATACCTGGCAAACTTTCGTTCCAGTACGAACCATAGCCACCGTAGGCATTTCCGATACCTTGTGCCAGAGTGCAATTGCCCGGTGGTGTACCGTAGTCTTTCTGCCATTTGCTCGGCACAGTGCCGTTAGTTATTGGACCTGTAATACCTACACCAGCGAAAGGCAGTGTATTGACACGTAAGTTTTTGTCGAGAACATATTTGTTTCCGACTTGCGAGTCAGTGTTGTCGGCAGTTGCCAAACTCATAGGAGGAAGGACATTTAAGGCCAAGCCGTTAGGATTGTTAGTGTAATTGTGGTTCAGGTAATCGGAGAGTCTGTGGCTAGTAGACGAAGGTGGTGGCACTTCAATGTAATGCACAACACCATGGGTGGTGTTAGCCGTAGCCTGACCACTGTTCGGCGGAGCCATTGGAGCGGCAATATTGGCGGACCAGTTCATCAAAGCAGCGCCACCAGTTTTAATAACGGTGGAGTCCCAGGTGCGTCTGACGAAAGTGACGTTCGTAGCGTCGTCCATTGAACCCGAATTATCGAACACAAGTACGGCGTCAACTTGTGGCAAGCCACCACCCGAAGCAGCATTGAGACCTACTTTTTGAATACCAACAATGCCAAGAAAAACTGGCTGGTAGGTATATCCGGCGAAACACATAATCGCCCGACCGTTCAAGCAGGCTGGGAAAGTGGGTGCCACACCAACATATTGGTTCAGTGGGTCGGCCAGAGCAACCATGACGTTGCAACTAGCCGGCGTGCCTACTACCCCAACTGCACTGAGTGGGCTGACTACTGTGGCGCTGGTCAGCGACCGGCCTAGCATATTGCCTGCTCTGAACATGTTTGTGGCATAGCCGGTAGCTTGTGTTTGAGCGGTGCGTAGCTTAGTGGCCGTTGCATCGTCATTGTCGATCGGTGCGCTGGTGAGCATGGCGGTTCCCGCCAGAGCAGCGGCATCGCAAGTGGCCGTGAGTTCTCGCTGGGCCATTTGCAATCGACTTGAGTCGAAGGCAAAGAAGCCAATCAGCATAATAAACATAAAGAGTGCTAAAACAAGGCCAGTAACGGCCGCACCCTTTTGATTTCTTATCCTTCGCTCATTCATTTTTTATCATCCCTGTATCGTATGGTCAGCTTGCAAGCAAAAAAACTGTTTTTTAGAACTGAAGTCCGGGTGGATTTTCGAACTGGGCTTCCGAACTCACCCTCATGAACATAGGGCTGGTGAGACCTTGGATGTTGAACCATGGGACTGGTATAAGAGGGTCTACCTGACCGTTGATGGTGACTCGAAGACTGCAGACATACTGGTCAACGTCAGGGATGTTACCCATGCCGAGTGGCGTAGGCCCAATTATGTCAGGCAAGGCCGGGGCTCCCGAACCAGGAATAACAGCGCGAATAATTCGCACTTCAGGATTGGTTGGGGTGGTTGTCCAGTTAACCCCAGGGAACATGCCTCTGACCTGGGCGGCCCTGGCCTGAGCCGTTGCAAATGCCCCAGGGTAAGGCGTACCTGATGGCTCAGGGACATAAACCAGAGTGTTAAATGTTTTGGCCTTGGCTGCCAGCATGGTGGCCTGGTTGCAGGCAAACCATAAGAAAAAGGCACGCATGCCGCAGGCGCCTAAATTAAGCACCGGGAAAAATATAAAAAGGAAGAGCACATACATGGTCGCGACGTATTCTGCCGCCATGGCCCCTTTAGTCTTTCTCCGCCCTGATCTCGATTTGACCATCACAATCTACCGTCCGTTAGCTGTTTGCTGCATGGCTACCCAAAAACCTTCTATTAATGTGCCCTTGGTAAGTTGAAATCTATCTCTCACGGCAAGATTGCGGTCAGAGTATAGGAGTAAACCTTATCTATAACGTAGCACGCGAAAAAACAGCCTGTCAACTGGACGGAAACCTCACAGATTGGCAATTTTACCCAATTGTCAAGCGATCGTATGATTACCCGAAAAGTTAGTTGATTTCTACGGAGCCCCAGGGCTAATCAAGATCGGCTTGTGACCGACTTCATCCATTTGTTGCTGACTCACTCCTTCTGTACTGCCACCTCTGAAAGATTCTTTTCTATATACTTCAGCATCGAGTACACCCTGCTTAAGAGCCGCGTAGTATTTCTTTACAACCTTGTCTTTGGCTTGAGCATTTCCCAGATCAACCTGCTCCATAGCTCTGCTGAATTGACCCATCTCGGCCAGGCATTTCACCGCACCACCTCGGGCAGCGTCATAGCCTGGTGACAAAACTAAAGATTGCTGATAGCAACTCAGAGCGTGATTAGTAGCGCCGGCACCAAAATAAGCGTCTCCGAAAACATACCAATCAAAAGGGCTCGGTGCCGTCAGTTTGTTCAGTTCTTGCATCTGCTTTAAGGCCGATGTATAGGCACGCGACCTGACCATGGCATATGCCAGATAGCGTCTAGCAGTGACCGATTCGGGATCTACTTGCAAGGCTTTGTTCAAAACCCTTATTGCCTTATCGCTTTCGCCGCGAGCTAGAGCAGCGTAGCCTTCGTTAATCATCGGCAGTATTTTTTCGTTGACCATTTTTACTGGCGGTTGACTCTCTTCAGAGGTCACCACAGGCTGCTCTGCAGGTTGATCTGCTGTGGCGCTCTGACAAAAATATAAAGGCACCAGACAAAAGCCGGCTAATAAAATAGCTTTGGACAAACCCATCATTTACTCCGTATCTGTTTGCTACCTGAGTGTGTGAAAGCACTATCGGCGCGATTTTAGCATTTTCGCTGCAGAGTTGGTTGCCATCGTCAATTTGGGTAGACTTAAATAAGGAAGAGATATCGATAGGGAGTAGCTGCAGCTGAAATTCGGCAATATTCGAAGACTGACTGTGTTTTACTGGCTGATTGCTGTGACTGTATTGTCATGGTCTTTCTGCATGCTTTACATCCACTCTTGGAAGTACAACTGGGCCGGCAAAACTGGTGTCGAAGCAACGGCCAAAAAAGAAGAAAAAGCGCTGCGCGCCAAAATCCAAATTTTAGAAGAAATGGATGCCCCTGAAGACGATATCCTGAGTGAGCGCATCAAGCTTTCAAACAGATTACTGCAGTCAGAAAAATATATGGAAGCCCGGGATGTTCTGAGCGATGGCGAAGTGCGACTGCTTAAAAACAAAGCAGCCGAAGACGCTTCCCAGTCGCTTTTGCTAAAGCGTGTTGAGCTCAATAGATTGGCTGCTATAGCCTACCGGCAAGCACTGTTCTATCCGGCAGCGGCTGAAAAATATGAGCGAGCTACAAAACTTCTGGCTGCGGCTGACCAAGACGATGTCAATGTCAAGTTTACTAAGTTGGCCCTGCTCAATGATCAAGCTGTACTGGAATATATCTGGGCCAATGCCTCAAAAGAAGCAAGCGCAAGAAAGGCGCACTTTGTAGCGGCTGAAGGCAAATTTCAAAAGTGTCTGGCCGAGTGCCGATTTCGCTTGAGCGAAACTATAGACGGCGAACAAGAATATTTGAGATATAAAAGATTAGCTAAGTTGAGCGCTAGTAACTGGGCGGAATTATTAAAAGACCTCGGTCGCGGTGACGAAATTGAGGCAATAAATAAAATGGCCAACGAAGTGATTAAGATTAAACGCGGTGCCTGAATTTGTTGCGTATAAAAGTCAGCAGGCGGGCTAGATCTTGATTATCAATGAAGAGCACGTAGCTTATGATCATGAGCCATTCAAACAATGGAATATTCATTGACCAATCTATGGTTATGTGAAAAATCACAGCAATAGCAATCACCCAGTAGCGAAATTCTTTAATCCAGATCAGAGTCCATAGTGCACACTCGAGAATTAGCGTTGACCAGCTGAGAAATGCCACAGTAAATCGATTTTCGAAAATAAATGGAATTGGCAGTCTGTGTAAATCTTCCAAACGCGAAGAGGTGAAGACTGCGGTGCCGTCCATCCACGGCCCGCCAACAATTTTACAGAAGAAAGCATGGCAGTAAACAGTGCATAGTTGCAGTTGCAGCAGGCGTAAAGGCCAGATGGAGACCGGCCTGTAATTATCAAAATTGGCGTCTGCATTGCGTCTTTTCGTCAGGCCGTCAATTGACAGAGCGTCTCCCGAAGCAGAAAAAATCAGCCAGAAAGTTGAGACGCGCAAATAGGTATCGCCCGAATTGAATATAAAAGGATCACGGTGATATAGAGTGGTCAAGCAAATGAAACAGGCTGCTGCAGCCAATCTTGTTTTATATCCGAGAGTGAGAGCCACTGCCGCGACAAAAAAGAAGCAATGAAATGCCGTGAGAAATTGATCGTTGTCTGGATAAAAAGACAAAACATTGAGAAAAACCGATCTGCCGTTGACCCAGTCAGCTACTGCCTGGTTTGAGCAAATGCCCTGAGAGCCAAAGTAAACAAAGAGGTCTGGAATTAAAAGCAGCACAAAGATGATGGTGATCAGGCCGAGCAAGATGCGGTAAACTGCCACCGATAGCGGTGAAGTTTCGCTGTACCAGAACTCGTTCCAGGTAGCTAAAATGACACTCAGTCTCATTTTACTTTTACCCCGACCAGATCTTCCGGTTTTACGGTGTAAACAATCAAAGACTTAGCTTCAGATTGAGCCAAATTGGGCTTGCCCAGGCCTTGTTCAATCGGTAAGACCTTCGAATGAAAACGAATCAGCGAAACAACCATAGGTGGATTGCTGGAGTCGTCATAACTGATGCGCGCCACATATCTGGCAATTTCCGGCCAGAGTAAAGGAATACTCCAGGAAGCGTTATCGTTGAAAAATTTGCGATAACGTTCTTTGGCAATTTTGGTGAAAAAGTCGAGCCTTTCCATGCGCGGATAAGTCCACAGTCTGGTGGTACCGTCGGTATAGGTGATGATCGCCGTCAGGTGGGCATTAGTTTCGCGCGGGCCCGGGGCAAAGACGTTCCAGGACTGTTCTAAACCAAGAAATGTATAGTAACCAAAGAAAAAATGGTTGATATTGTTTATATAAGGATGGTTATTGAAAAGGTAACAGTAATTGAGAATGCCATGAAAAATGATGAAAGTGTTGATGAGCGGCTTTCTGATGCGCGCCCATTCTTGCGGACTGAGCAGTTCGCTTAAAAGTGACTGCCTGGAGCGCTTTTCTGAATTATTGTGATTAGGCAATTACAACACTGCCTTTAAGACAGGATTATTTATGGCTGTCTTCGAGTGCTTTAACATCGGCTTTAACGACTTTGATTTCGCCAAACTTTTTCTCAAATGTCAGCGTGTCGATCAGCTGGTAATAACACAAGCGGTGCCAATTCCAGTCTACCTGACCGGCTGGCGCGCCGGCGGCAATATTAATTGCTTTGCGCAGCTGTTTTTCCGCTTCGGGGAAGATGCGCAGGGCCTTATAGCCAAGGCCTTGGTGCAAATGCACGTTAAAAAATAGCATTGGCAACGGCCGTTTTTCAGGCGGTTGCTTATAGAAAATATGGCTGGCGATGATGGCATATTTCATCGCTTCCGTCTCTTTGCCTTGCATGTGAAGACAATTATTGAGACGCACACAGTATTGGCCAAGTCTGGTTTCACCGGCGGCAGATTTAACGGCATCGTCTAATTTAGACTTTAAGACTTTTTCGCCCTCAGCAGGCTTGAGCAAATCTCTGAGCTTTTTGCCTTTAACAAATTCTTCTTCGGGAAATTTGACTGAAGTGTCAGGCGTGCCATCTACAAATCTCTTTTCTTCTTCAGGTGTGACAAAAGACTCCTCACCTTTAAATTTGGAACCGGGAGCGCCTGAGGCGGGAGTCTTTGCGCCGGTAGTTGAGCTGGTATCACCGGGAGTAGTTGAGGGCTCCGAACATCCGCTGAGGCCAAAGGGAATACTCACAGCCATGAGGCATAGTAATAACGGCAGTGCTTTTTGGGCTCGATCTTTGCGAAGACGCATCTATTCCCCTACTTTCTAATTAACCTTAGGACGCCATTAGGTAAATATCTTATTTTAGATTCTGGAAAATCATAACTCATATTGTGGCTTATTACGGCCAATATTTTGGGCGGTTGCAAGTAGCCGCCTGCAGGCCGGTTACGGCCGATGGCTGAGGGTTGACTGGCGCCACAAAAATCGCATCCGCTTATCAAGTGTATATGTGTTGGCTATTTGGGTGTCTTCAATTTGTCATTGAGATTTAAAAGCAGGCCGCGCAATAGGTCAAATTCGCGCTGGTTGGGTCGCATTTTTTGCAAGGCACCACGTATTTGCACTTTTACCTTTTCGCTGTTAAATCGGCGCGAAAAATCGGCTTTATCCATAAGTTCGGCTAGCAGCTCCATGAGCTCGTCTTCGCTTTCACCTGGGGGCAAAATTTCGGCTTCAGCTAGTGAAGATGCGGCGGTCGAATGCTTAACACCTTCCTTTCTGCTTAATTCATATGCCACTATACCCAGTGCCTGAGCCAAATTAAGGCTGACAAAAGTTTCTTCAGTGGGAATGGTTATCAGTTCGTGGCAGCGGGCAATTTCGTCACTGGTAAGACCGTTTCTTTCGTTGCCAAAAACAAAAGCAATTTTGTTGGCAACGGTATAGTCGCGCTCTTCAATTTCTTGCACCACTGTTGCCAGCGGCTTGGGAATATCTTTGCGCTGTTGGCAAGACGAAGTGGAAAAGGCCAGGTTGACGTCGGTTAGGGCGGCCGAAAGGCTGTCTTCTACTCTAGCTTTTTTTAAGACGTCAAAAGCGTCTACCGCCATTTTTCGCGCTTCGGCATCAAGATAATTGCGTGGTGGATTAACCAGTCGCAAATTATTGAAACCAAAATTTTTCATTACCCTGGCGGTAGAGCCGATATTTCCTAAAAAGCTGGGTCTGACCAGCACAAAAAATACCGTTCTCTTTGAGCATTCTACTTTCTTAAAACCAGAGGAGCGATCAAAATTGAAATCACTGTGAGACCGGCGCCAAGCAAATTCAATTCTTTGAGGAAATAAAGACTCGACGCCACTGCCAGAGTTTGTTCAATAGGAATAGTACAGAGGGCATACACCAGCACCAGAACCGTATCTTTAGCCGCTAAGAAGTGCGGCAGTTGGCGTAGCGAAAGGTGAGTCAGTAAATGGTGATACCAGTCCGGCAAAATCAGCCCGGCGATGGCGGCCATAGCGGTGAGGGTGGTATAGCAAATAACTGAGTTATGCGACCAGGCCCCGACAAAATACTGTGATAGGGCTACCAGAGCAACTACTTGCAAAATAATGCGCTTGCGCGCCAGTTTGTTGAGAAAAACCGACAACAGAGCGCCCACGGCGCAAGCTAAGCTCAAATTAGCGCTGAGCGTACTGATTATTAGTGTGCCGGCTTGATTACATTCGATAGAAAAAAGCAAGCTGATAAAGATCGGCGCAAATAATGGCAAATACAAAGCCACTGTGGCAAGCAAAAATCGGGCCAATTGCCATGGCCGCAGTTCGGACACAGGCAGTGTTAGTGCAAATATGTCTGATTGCTTGTCTGTAGAATCAGAGTTTGGCATGATGGCCAGGCGAGCCAGATCTTCTTTGTCTTTAAAATCTTGCAGACATTTAAATCCAAGATAAGCTAGAGCAGTTGCCAGAATGTATATGCCGCACAAAAGTAAATTGAAATAATCTCCAGGTGGCTGTGATACCAGATATGGTGCGAGGCGAAGGGCTGACCATTGGCCGAGAAAAAATCCACAAGTAAGTAAGCATAGATATGGCAATGGCCGGCTGGCTGTAGCGCGTAATTGCACAAAAGTAGTGGCCAGAGTCAGTTGGCCAAGTAAAAATATTCCAGATAGGGTCATGCCTACAGCCGGTTGGGAGCCGCACAATAGCTCGCGGGCTGCGGGAAAAGCTGAAGTCAGTGGAATCAGGGCTCGCAATAAGATGGTGGCAGCCAGCCAGTGCAGCCGATTTTTACCTGACGAAAATGAAGATGCCGCCAGACTTAGAGGCAAAGCAAAAATCACTAGAGGTAAGAATATAAATGCTGCCCCGAGGCCCAGACTTTCACCACCAGGGCCAAGAAAAACGGTTGTGGCGCCCACATTGACGGCGATGATGCGATCACAGAGCGTGACGGCAAAGACGAAAAGAGCTAGTAAAACCATTGCCTGCCAGTCAGACCGAGCTGCCAGTTGCATGGCCGCCAGATCGCGGCCAGCTGACTTAGGATCGGCCGTTGCAGGTGAAGTGTAAGTGATTGTCGATTTCAGTGTATCGATCCGGTTGAGATTGTCGCTCTCTTAGATATAGAAACGAAAGGAAGCCAAACGAAAATTTTGATTGTTCTATTTTCTATTATTGTGGCTCAGAATCGTGGCGAAACTTGCGCGAAATAATGAGGTAGTGGGTTAAGAGACTATTAGTTGACAAACCCCTCTTCAGGGCTTGACCTCCATATCACTTCTATATCCTTTTCTAGGTTTGAGCGATTGTGCGAGAATACTGCTTATACGGTAGATATTTCCAACAATCTCTTCAACAGTCTTTTCAACAATATTCGGGAGCACAGTGAGCCAGCTAAGCAAGCTTTTAATCGCAATACTGGCAAGCCAAATTTTTTGCTTACCGTTAATTTTGTCGCCTGTAAGTGCGCAAGTTCAAAAAGTCTCCCGGGAAAAAACGCGCACATCTGCTCGCACTACCTACTTAAGACAACTAGGACGACACGACCGTAAAGTGAACCTGGGTCTGGCTTACTGGATTGAACTCAATCGCGACGGAAAGCATTACAAGACCAACAACAAGGCACGATTTCGCTCTGGAGACCAGGTCTGGTTTCATCTAGTGCCCAATGCCGACGCCTATGCATATATTATTTTGCGCCAGGGCACCAAAGGCACTAAAACTGTGCTTTTCCCGCTCGAAATCACAGGCATGAACAACCTGGTTAAGCGCGGTCTTGACTGTGTGGTGCCTACTGAAAATACATTGCAGTTCGATGATACGCCAGGTGTGGAAAGTGTTGCCCTTTTGCTCAGCCGAAAAAAAATTGACCCTGCGCTTTTTCTCGATTATCCCGCTCGTCTCACTGCCTACGTTTCAGGCCCCGCGGATCATGCTGATGTGAGCCAGGAGCCGGCCCAACCGGAGCACAAATTACCCAGACGCACTAAAGTTTCAGTAGAAGGTTCAGCTAACGGTGACCTGGCAAAAGTAGACTTGCCAGAGGCAAAAGCAGAGGGTGAGCCCGGGCAGCCGATGGCATCTCGTTCTCAGGTAAAAGTTGATTTGCTCGACAGTGAAGGGAAAAGACGCGGTCGTCAGCTCTGGCGCAGCGCGGCAGCGTCACTGCGAAACTCGAATATGATCGTGGTAGTGGGTGAAGACCCTGAGGCCGTAGTCTCCGTCAACATTTCACTCATTCATGACAAGTAGATGAAAAATGACTTATCAAGCCCAAGCCATATAACAACGGCGCGCATGACCTAAACTATTACTTGTCTTCTCAGCTGCAGGTCAAATACGTGGGCGCGCCATTGTCACAGATAGAAAAAATTTCAGTTGTGCACAATCAGACCTTGCCTTTGTTCTCAGGCGGCATCTTCGATATTTTGGTCGACGGTATGGTCAAGCATGCAAATTTTAAGGTGCTAAACCACGGCGGAGTAGAGTTCACATACAAACAAGCGATGGCCCGCACTCTATATCTGGTTAATGTGCTGACTAAAAATGGTATCAGCCGCGGTGACCGCGTCGGTCTTTATTTCCCCAACCATTTTGATTTCCTCGCTGCCTTTTTCTCTATCAGTGCTCTGGGAGCTACTGTTGTTCCTATCAACCCTTTACTTAAAGCCGAAGAAATTGGTCATGTGCTCGCCGACTCTCAAGCAGTAGCTTTAATTTCGCATTCGAAATTTTTAGGTGGTGACAGTAAGGCGGCATCTGAGGCAGAAAAAGAAGTACGAGCTACCTTAAATTCTCTAACTTCTATGAAAACTCTGTTTCTACTTTGTGCACCAGAAGAAGAAATTTCAAATGGTGATGCTTACAGAACCGTCAGCCTGACTGAGCAATCTTTAGATCAAGGCATGCGGAGCTGGCTGCCTTCACTAGAAACAGATACTATTTTCAATCAACTAGCATCACCCGAGCCTGGTACAAAACTTGACTTAGACCGAGAGCTTGCCTTGATTGTTTATACCTCAGGCACTACCGGTAAACCAAAAGGGGCAATGCTTTCTTTTGCCAATATTCTTACGGCAGTAAATGTTTATCCCAAACGTTTAGACGTCAATCAAAATGACAGAATCGCTGCCGTGTTGCCGCTCTGTCACTTGTACGGACTGATTGTAGTTTTGCTTGGAACTATTAAACAGGGCGCCACCATGGTGATGCTGGAGCAGTTTGAAGCGGCCAAGTTAGCGGCATTGATCGAGAACGAAAAGATAACGGTACTGCCCGCGGTGCCGACAATGTATCAGTTTCTTTCTCTTGAACTCGATAAAGCACCACGCTCTCTAATTTCATTACGATTGGGTATGTGCGGCGGCTCTGCCATGCCGGTTGAACTGATGAAAAAGCTGGAGAGTCAGCTCAACATACCGATACTGGAAGGCTGGGCACTGACTGAATGTTCCGTCATCGCTACGCTTAATCCGGTTGAATTGCGCAAACATGGCTCAGTAGGTATACCCTTACCTGGTCTGGAGGTAGCGGTATTAGATAAAGCCGGCCTGCCCATGCCTTCAGGCAGTGAAAATATTGGCGAACTTTGTTGTCGCGGTAAAAATGTGATGCAAGGTTATCTGGGCAAGTCAGAAGCTACCGCGGAAACTATTCAAAACGATTGGCTTCACACAGGCGATCTTGGCTACAGCGATAGTGATGGATATTTATATGTTGTTGGTCGTAGCAAAGAAATGATCATCCGTGGCGGCCTGAACATTTATCCGCGCGAAGTAGAATCAGTGATGTTGCGACATCACTCAGTGCGCGAAGCTGCGGTAATTGGCGTGCCCGATCAGTACATGGGAGAGCGAGTCAAAGCTTTTGTCGTCCTCAAAGAAAATGTGATTACTTCTGAAGACGAGCTGAAAGCCTTTTGTGCGAAGCATATGGCCGATTATAAGGTGCCGCGCCTGGTTGAGTTTGTTGAAAGCATTCCAAAAAATTCCACAGGCAAAGTGCTTAAGCGTTTACTCTCTTAAATTATTTGTTTGCATTTAAATAATGCATTTCTTCAAGTCGCTTGATGCGTTCGGCCATTGGCGGATGGGTGGAAAAGAGATTCATAAACCAGCTGGCCTGCTGTGTTCGTGCAATGTAGAGCGATGATAGTGCTGGATTTGCTGCAGTCATCGGTCGCAGCTGGCTGAGCTGATCAATCTTGTTCAGGGCCGATGCAAGTGCCATAGGCCTGCCGCATAAATGAGCCCCAGTAACGTCAGCTTCGTATTCTCTTGAGCGGCTGATGCCCAGATTAATCAGGCTGGCAGCAATCGGTGCCAGAACCATCATCAATAAGACGAAAATAGGATTTGGTGCGGGGCGATCATCATTTCTATAACTAGAACCCATATACATTCCAAAATGGGCAATAGTTGTGACAACGCCGGCTAACACCGCGGCGATGGTTGAAATTAAAATATCGCGATTTTTGACATGGCCAAGTTCGTGTGCGAGAACTGCTTCAAGCTCTTCAGTATTGAGCAATTGTAATATGCCGCGAGTGACTGCTATTGCAGAGTGGGCAGGGTCGCGGCCCGTAGCAAAGGCATTGGGTGAGTCGTCAGGAATGAAGTGTACTGTGGGCATGGGAATTTTTGCTTCTTGGGCCAGACGACTGACCATTTCGTATAGCTCTGGAGCTTCCGCCTGACTAATGGGTTGTGCGTGCGACATGGCGAGAGCCATGGGAGCAGAAAACCAATAGCTGAGTACATTGGTAATCATGGCAAAAATAAATGCCATGATCACGCCCTCTCGGCCACCGATGACGCCGCCGACCATCACAATCAAAGTGGTGAGCACACCCATTAATACGATAGTTTTTAACGTGTTCATAATTAGACTCTAGTAGAGTGCAACGGTAGCCGCTTGAAAGTATGCAATTTTTTAAGCTTCATGTTTAGTGAGTGAATGGCAAGTGGAACGAGATAAGGAGCTGATATGCCGGAGCAAATAAGAACAAGAGTCGAGCGTGACTCTATGGGAGCAATGGATGTTCCTGCTCATGCCTATTATGGTGCTAGTACCCAAAGAGCGGTTTTGAATTTTCCCATTTCGACTTTGCGATTTCAGCGCTGTTTTATTCGTGCACTGGGTCTGATTAAACTTTATGCCGCTGAAGTAAATAAGGAGTTTGGTGATGTTGACGCTAAAGTTGCCGACGCCATTATCGCGGCAGCAAAAGAAGTGGTGGTTGGAAAATTAGACGAGCATTTTGTCGTGGATATTTTCCAGACCGGCTCTGGTACTTCGACTAATATGAATGCAAACGAAGTGATCGCCAACCGTGCTATTGAGATCATGGGTGGTATGCGTGGCGACAGAAATCTTGTGCATCCAAACGACCATGTTAATAATGGCATGTCATCAAATGATGCTATTCCAACGGCTATACATATTGCTGCATTAATCGCCATCAAAGAAAGTCTGGTGCCGGCACTTAAGGAGCTTCATGCCGGTCTGGAAGCCAAATCACAAGAGTTTATGCCCGTGATTAAGACCGGGCGCACTCATCTGCAAGACGCTACTCCGATTCGATTGGGGCAAGAATTTACAGGATACTGTGGTCAAATTGAACGTGCTTTGGAGCGGCTTGAATACGCACAGGTGAGGCTGTCGCAAGTGGCACTCGGGGGTACTGCAGTTGGCACTGGTATCAATACTCGCCCCGAATTTGCCGGTAAAGTTCTGACCAAAATTTCTCAAGATATTGCTATCACATTGAGCGAAACTACTAATCATTTTCAAGCGCAAAGTACTCTAGACGAAATTGTGGACACTTCCGGAATATTGAAGACCATAGCAGTAAGTTTAATTAAAATAGCCAACGACACGCGCTGGCTGGGTAGTGGGCCTCGAGCCGGTTTTGGTGAAATTGCCTTGCCTGAAGTGCAGCCGGGCTCGTCAATTATGCCGGCTAAAGTCAACCCGGTTATTGCTGAGTCATTGTGCATGGTGACAGCTCAAGTAATCGGTAACGATGCCACCATTGCCATGGCGGGTGCTTCCGGCAATTTTGAATTGAATGTGATGATGCCTGTGGCCGCATTTAATTTAATTCAATCAATTGAGCTATTGGCCGCTAGCGTGTCCAATTTCACCAGACAATGTATTGACGGTCTTAAAGCCACAGACAAAGGGCCTGAGCTCGTAGAACGCGGTCTAGCGCTTTGCACTGCTCTGGTGCCGGCTGTTGGTTATGACCAGGCCGCTGGTATTGCCCATGATGCCTATAATTCAGGCCGAACAGTGCGCGATGTGGCGCGCGAGAAAACAAAACTGTCAGAAGCTGAATTGACTAATTTGCTTGAATTGTTCAGGCTCTTTGCCATGTGGGTCTTTGATTTTAAGGCTATACTTTAATTCGTCAATATCAAAATTTTTACTTTCGCCCAAATCCTTCCATCGAGAGCAGATGGTATAGATTCTTTTAGCGTATTTACTGGTAAGTTTTAAGACCGAGTGAAGTTGATAAGAGGTAAAATTATTCTTTAAATCAAATAAATAAGGTCTGATATAGGTAGAAAGGGCAATTTCTAAACAGCCCTTACCCTTGATATAATCGACTTTTTGAAATATCCATAATTGTCTATATACTTTATCAGTTTCGATTTCAAACATTCTTGAACCCAAGTCCGCAGTTGCTTCTCTAAGTTGCTGATAGTTCCATTTACGCCCTGTCATGGACTCTATTTCAGAGACATAAATAGAGTAGTTTTTGTTCTCTTCATCGTCCTTTCGGAGCTTTGATAGGAGATAAAACAGAATATCTAATTGACATGCTGAATAGTCGTATCTTGCCGTAGTAATGGCGTTATCTTGTCTAACTTCAATACTGGCTGGTAGATTTGGGTTTTCGGGAATAGTCATGTTTTAAAGAGGGTAATTAATAAGGATTAATTTAGATTTTTAAATAACGCATTATGGGTACAAAGGTATATAAACAGTTCTAAAAAACATACTACTATTTCAATATGTTTTTTCACTTATAAAAACTGTTTCTAC
>CASBPX010000032.1 GCA_949127735.1 Candidatus Obscuribacterales bacterium
CCAAAGGGGAGATTTTGGGTGCCGCTTGATGCGTCCAATTCTCGTTCTTGGTGCTCTTGCTGGTCTTTCTGTCAAATCTCTGGGCAAATCCCTTTCTACCTTTTAAGTGCTTTTGCCTTTTACTTTTTCCGTTACGCCATCAATTTAAGGTATATCCGTCGGATAGCCTTTGCTTTTGTTTACAAGAATTTCGTCAAAAGTGTGCTCTTGTTAATCGGTCGTCGGCTGGCCGCTTGTCATGAAGCCTTTTTAGTACCCGGACATCAAAGGTAGCTGATGTCTGGCTGGTTTAAAGGCATTAAGCTTGGGCGCGCTTACTTCTTTGACTATCTTGACTTCTTCCGGAACTCGCAAACCGGTACTGCCCGTGACACTATTTTGAATGTCCTGGTAAGAAACGCGTTTGAGTAAATTAGATGATTGTTCAGAATTCTGTTCGCTCAGGCGCCGCACCTGGTCTTGAACCTTGCTGACTTTGCTTGAAGCGTCAACGTCCATGCCATAACCAAGAATGGCTAATCCACATAAAGCAATCAGACTGGCTTGCAGCGTTCTATTTACACGAACAAGCAGAGGAGCCTTACGGGTCTTTCTCTGTGGGCTCTCAACAGGAACGAGATGAGGTCTTTGAGCCGGAGCAGGCGTAGAACGCACAGGACGACTCAAATTGTCGGTTTGATTAATGTTGCCGAAAGCTACAGGATAAGTGGTGGTAGTTTGCAGATTCTCTACAAGGGCTACTCTGGCAGTCGACACTCTTGCAGCCGTATTCAAATCATTTTGTGATTTGCCGTATGCGAAGCTCACGGGTTGGTCTTCGTTTACGCGGCGGCGCGATAGAGTGTTCACCATATATACTCCTAAATCAGCTTTCGAGCTGCACGTAGTTTAGCACTACGACTCCTGGTGTTGGCAAGCAATTCATCATCACTAGCAGTAATTGGTTTACGCGTAATTATCAGTACTTCACACTCTTTTTGACAGGTGCAAACAGGGGCACGTGGCGGGCAAATGCATGATGCTGCGGCCGTTCTAAAGAATTGCTTAACGATGCGATCTTCTAAACTGTGAAATGTAATTACTACTAATCTTGCCCCTGGCTTCAGAATACTTAATGACTCTCGTAAGAAATCTTCAAGACTCTCAAGCTCCTCATTAACAGCCATTCTTATGGCCTGGAATGTTCTAGTAGCCGGATGTATATAGCCACCACCAGCAGAGCCGAAACTTTTTTTGCTATTTTTTTTATCAGAACTTCGAGGCAGGCAGCGAGCCACAATTTCGGCCAACTGCAGGGTGGTATCAATAGGTCTATTTGCCACTATGCGATTAGCTATCTTGCGGCTATGTCTTTCTTCGCCGTATTTGTAAATGATGTCTGCTAGCTCACCTTCGGGCCATTGATTGACTATATGCCAGGCTGAATTTGCCTCACTACGATCCATACGCATATCTAAAGGCCCTGCTTTTTGAAAGCTGAAGCCCCTCTCTCCTTGATCTATTTGCATAGACGAAACACCCAGATCGGCTAGTATGCCACCATCTACGGTATTAACATCATATTGCGCTAGTGCCTCTTTTAGATATCTAAAATTAGAATGCACCATGGTGGCATGATCACCAAAGCGGTCTTTCAGTTTGTCAAGGCTTGTCTGATCACGATCAAAAGCAAACAGTTTGCTTTTACCTTGAGTAATTTTATCTATAGCGGCTAAATGACCGCCAGCGCCGGCGGTGGCATCGACATATGTCAGACCGGGTCTTACGTCTAATGCTTCAATCACTTCTTTAAGAAGCACGGGGATATGCGCCCGTTCTTCCAGGTCCTGGTCTGCCTGACCATTCAATATAGATTCACTCAGCTAAATTATGAGATATGGGGGCTCTTACTTGCTCTTTCTTTGCGCTTCGCCACAATATCGAAGTCACCGCAAAACGAGTATATCAGCGGTAAGACCATAAAAAATAGTGCTGCTGATGCAGCTAACATTGGGCTCAGCCCAGGAATAATATTCGTATTGAATGCAACTGCCAGGTATACGGCGCAGACCGCCATTACCGATACCAATACAATGGTCAAAATTTGTCTGGTGCTAGCAGTGGTGGCCGCCCAGTGCCATCTCAGGCCATCCCACCAGAATGTCGGTGCGATTTTGTGACCCATACGATTGGCCGGATAAAGCATTCTTCCACCATGGAGCGCTACAAAGCCACGCTCACATGATGTGCATTTCAATGTCTCTGTAATACCAAAAGCTTCAAGCATGCCACAACTGCAGCGAGGGCAAGGATACGACTGATTAGTGGCAATTATTTGCTGACGAAAGGAGAGATTTTGGTAGGAAGAATGGAACATCTGAACATCCCCATGATCGGCTTTGATATACATATGGTTGGATGCGCGCAAGGAAGCGCGCCAGAATTCCATCGGCGTCGTACCCCACCGCTGTCTTTCTGAAAAGCGAGAGAATCAAAATCCCCTGTATATGATTGATACCCGCTAGAAGGCTTCCCCTCTACAGGTCATAAACAAAAATCGCAAATTTAATAATTCAAGTTGAGCTAGTCTGTCGCAAAGCAAGGTCAAGAAAAATATGGATCCCGGCGGCTGGCGCCGAGCGCCCCCACTGCCAACATTAGCCTGAAGTTAGATGCATAATCATCACCGTGCAGGCTGACGGTGCGAGCGGACAGCCTTTTTACTTGTGGAATTAGCTCAGCAGCATCGGCCATAGAAGGGTCGAAGAAAGTAATCTCAATTTCCGCCGCGCCGCCTTTAGCCTGGAATAGCTGCCAGTGAGCCTTATTGCTTGCCGCTTCTTGTGCTTTCTTTTTTAGTAATTTAAGATTTTCTTGATGCGGATTGAAGACTGCCGCATAGCGTGACACCGCCGTTTTTACCTGAGCTGTGACAATGTTTCCCAATAAAGTGCGTGCTTCTTCGCAAACGCAATCATCACCTGTAACCAGGGCCACAGGCACGCCAAAGTGACCTGCCAATGCGGCGTTTAAGCCGGTTTCACCAACAGGTTGACCGTTAAGCTTTACTTCGAAAAATATTTGCGCTCTATATGTATGGCTTAGAACTCCGGTGGCATGCCCGGCCCTGGCGTGATAGCCGACAAAAACAGCAAAGTCGGCAGGATCAATCCCTGAAACCATGGAAAACGGTTTCTGCCATCCGCTACGCACAGCCACGCCGTGATGCTGATGTAATTTCTCTATATGTAGATTACGCATATCCCAGTGCGAGTCGTTGACGAGAATATCGTCGACTCCACCAGCTAGTAGCCCCTCAATCACCGCATTAGTTTCTTCGTGCATCAGCTCTAAAGCCCTGCCATAACCGGGCTCATTGGGCTGCGTCTGGCTAGAGTGCAGAATACCGTTAACACCTTCCAAGTCAACAGATATATATGCTCTCATCTACGGATCAACCTTTTCATTAGGTAACAACTGTCAGGCCTGTTCAGCTTGAGTATATAAGGGATTCGAAGAAAGAGCAGCCTTACATCCTGATCATGTCAAGCACAAGTGGGCCGACAAAGGCTATAATTACCGGCCAATGGCAACTATTGAATTAACACCGTGAAGACGCCGTCCCCATCTGCAAATTTTTCACTGCCTTTCACCAAAATGCATGGTCTGGGCAATGATTTTGTCATGGTTAAAGACAGCGATCTGGCCAGGGCATTTGCTGCGCTCAAGCTTGAGAGCGTTGATGCCGCAGTGGCCCTCAGTCTACTGGCTCGCAAAATTTGCGACAGGCGTTTCGGCATTGGCGGCGATGGGCTGATCGTGGCCGTGAGCATCAAGGCACCACAGGCGGTTGTAGCAAGTTTGATTGCCGAATACCCGGCTTACAAAAGCTGCGATTTAGCCTGGATATATATTAATAGCGATGGTTCCAGTGCGGAAATGTGCGGCAACGGCCTGCGCTGCCTGGCTTACTATGCTCGATTGTGCGGCCTGGATGGCGGTGAAAATCAAGATAATCGTAGCTCATGGCCTCAACAAAATAATTTCACCATTGCCACCAGTGTTTATGCGGTGGAAGTAAATATTGACCTCACCGGCAGTGATCAGGCCGCCCCTACTGATGGTGGCAGCCGTAACCGCAATCGTTGCACTGTGCGCACCAGTTTGGCCGGTCCTGATTTTGATGGTGCCACCGCAGTAGGGAAGTTTATCAATGGCACCATCGCTTTGTCTGATATCACCCTCAGTGCCACTGCCGTACGCATGGGTAATCCGCATTGTGTGATCTTTGATTCTCCCGCTCTCAATCTAGGGCAATATCAAGGTTGTATGCAGGGTATATGCGATGGTGATTCCTCCAGCTTTTTAGAAAAATTTCCTCAACCTTTAATTGATTTGGCTCACCAAATTCAGAGCCACGCTTTGTTTCCGCAAGGAGTTAATGTCGAGTTTGTCTTGCCGCAGGGCCGCGACCGAGCCGTGGTATATGTGGTAGAACGAGGATGTGGGCCAACTTTAGCATGCGCCTCTGGTGCTGGTGCGGTGGTGGCAGCCGGCGTAATTGAAGAGCGCCTAAACAGGCAATGCTGTGTTATTCTTCCAGGTGGAGAATTGGAGGTTGCCTGGTCTTCCGTGAACAATCACATCGAGTTGAACGGTCCAGCCCAATTAGCATTTGCCGGCACATTTTCTGTTAGCCGCAGCATTTTTCTATCGTCCGAATTCAGCAGCGCTAATGTCGCTAGCCTTTCAGAAAGAAGTTCTTCCGCTAAAGAGGAACTGCGCGCATGACTATGATCATGGAAGCCGATCAAAGACAAGAATGGATGCGCAGTCGCCGCAAGCAGCGTAAAGCTACTCGCCGTGCGCGCTCACGTCGGCAGACAATGCGTTATGTACTTTTGTTGGCTATGGTTGTAGCCGGTGCCGCCTGTTTTACGCATTTACCGTGGACTCTGCACAATGCTAAAACCGAAGTGATTGTGCACGGTAATTCTGTTGCCACTAATGACCAGGTTTTGAAATTGGTCAACAGCGCCGTCAACGTGCCAATTTATCGCATCGACCCGAAAAAGTTAGAAACTCAAATTGCTTCTCTTAAGGCGGTACGTCACGCTTTTGTACGGCGCTACGCTTTGCCTAAGCCACATCTTGTGGTGGAAATTCTAGAGGAATATCCCTGGGCCACTTTCAGTCCAGATCCATCTAAAGCGGCTCAAGCTGTCATTGCTCAATCGGGTCGTTTTATTTCAATTGCTGAATTTCCTGCGGTGGTGCGACCTCATCTAGTGATTTATGGTCGGCCTTCGCTCAAACTTACTTCAAAAGAAGTGGCTCAATGGGCCAGCTGGGCTAATTACATCAGCAGTCAGACCGGGCGTCCCGTTGACTATATTGATATGCGCCAGCCTTTTGATATTAAGGTCGCTAATGGCGATCTGACATTGAAATTGGGCATGCCCGACGCCACTTTAACCAGACGACTTGGTCGATTGGTTTCAGTTTTGCCGGCTGTAGAACCGCTCAAAGACAAAGTTGAATATATAGACCTTGGGCTCGATAATTCCATACCGCTAAAAATTTCGAAGAACACTAATTTAAAAGCCCTTGTAGCTGAACGCCTGCATGCTGAAGAGGCTCGCAATAGCGCGCTGAATGGCGTTATTGAAGCGACACCGCCTTTGTCTGGTGCACCACTCTCGACTGCAGCCGTTCAACGCACTCATCTATAGACTGCATTTGTCTTTTGAAAAAAAATACCTTTGAAGGTATTTTTTCCAGCAATAACCTCCAGGAAGACCTGGTCTGAGTCAACGGATAGACTATTCGCTTTTCAAAGCAGTTTTGGCGCCTTCCCAGAGGTGGTTCAGTTCTTCGGGCGACTGGGCTTTTAGCGGCTTTTGAGCATTTTTCTCCATCCACTCAAAGCGTTTTTTGAATTTGTTGATGGTCATGAGCAGACATTCTTCAGGATCAAGGGCGTGCCATCGGGCTAAATTGACCATGCAGAAAAGCATGTCGCCAAACTCTAAGGCCATGGCCTCTCTGGCTGCCGCTTGAGCCTCCTCATCACCCGGAATGGCAGATTGCTGTGATTGTGGACTAGTAAGATGCGGATGAGAAACTGCTTCTTGCAATTCGGCAATCTCTGAGTGCAATTTATCCCAGACATCTCCTTCTTTTTCCCACTCAAAACCCTGACGCACAGCCTTCTCTGATATCTTCAAAGCTTGCATCAGAGCTGGCATTGTTTTAGGCACACCGGCCAGAGCAGAGCCATCAACGTCTTTTTCTTGTCTGTCTTTTTTCTCTTGTTCTTTCAATTCTTGCCACTGAGCCACCACGCCATCGGCGTCGTTAACTTTGGCATCGGCAAAAACATGAGGGTGGCGCCGAATCATCTTGGCATTTATATTGGCAGCCACATCTTCAATAGTAAACTTGCCGTCATCTTGAGCGACCTGGGCATTCAAAACGATTTGCAGTAGCAAATCGCCCAGTTCGTCTTTAATTTTTTCGCAGTCACCTTCGTGAATTGCTTCCATAACCTCGTATGCTTCTTCCAGTAAGAAGCGTGCCAGACTCTTGTGAGTCTGCTCCCTGTCCCACGGACAGCCATCGGGCCCCCTCAGTCTGGCCACAGTTGCAATGAACTGTTCCAATTGTGAATCTTCTAAATGTGAACCTTCTAAATTCGAGGTCATGGGACACCGTAAGCCTTAAGCTATTTGCTGTGGTTTAGCCACGTGATCAATCCAGAGGCTACCATAGTCGTAAGCATCTGTTTCTTCGTTGTGGGAATAAATTCGTGGATATATGTGTAATCGGTGCAGGCTACGTTGGTCTAGTAACCAGTGCTTGTCTGGCTTATCTTGGCAATCATGTCACCGCTGTAGAAGCAAATCCTGAGCGCCTTGGCAGTTTGCAAAAAGGTCTGGTGCCATTTTTCGAGCCCGGTTTGCAAGAGTTTGTCCAGCAAACCAGCGAGTCTGGATTTCTTTTATTCTCAGATGATCTCGATCAAGCAGTAAAGCGGGCCCAGATTATTTTTATCGCCGTAGGCACCCCCTCGCTTCCCAATGGTGAGCCTGACCTGTCGCAGGTAATGGTGGTGGCTCGCAGCATCGGCAGCGCTTTAGATGCTAAGCATCGGCGCATTATCGTCAATAAATCAACAGTGCCAGTGGGTTCTGGCAACTGGGTAGAAATGTTGGTTTCGCAAGGCGTGCAGAACTCGCAACCGGTGCCGGCTCGTTCGGCCAGACCTGAGGCACCAAGTTTTGTCGTAGTGAGCAATCCGGAATTTTTGCGCGAAGGCAGCGCCATTGCAGACTCTTTCTATCCCGACCGCATAGTTGTGGGATCGACTGATGAACAGGCTATTGCCGTGATGAAGAATCTCTACAAGCCGATCGTCAATCAATCCTTTGACGTACCTTCTCTGGCCCCTCGCCCAAAAGATTTTAGTGCCGTGCCTTTTGTGGTGACCGATCTGGCCTCCGCCGAATTGATCAAATATTCCGCCAATGCATTTCTGGCGATGAAAATCAGCTTCGCCAATGAAATAGCGGGTCTGTGCGAAAAAGTCGGAGCTGACGTCAGTCAGGTGACTCAGGGCATCGGTCTCGATTATCGCATCGGCAAAGCTTTTCTCAACGCCGGAGTCGGTTGGGGCGGCAGCTGTTTCGGCAAAGATGTGAGCGCTTTGATGCAGGTAGCCAAAGAATATAATTATCCAACATCGTTGCTTGAAGCCACAGTGGCTGTCAATGAACGACAGCGGTTGGTTGTAATAAAAAAACTGCAAGACGAATTGAAAATTCTCAAGGGCCGCACAGTTGGCTTAATGGGCCTTTCATTCAAGCCTAATACCGACGATTTGCGCGACGCACCGGCACTAACAATCGCCTATCAGCTTCTGAAAATGGGCGCTTCGGTCAAGGCTTACGATCCGGTTTCGAATGAACGTTGCAAAATTCTTCACCCGACACTCGATATTCAATATTGCGACAGCAGTGAAGATTTAGCTAGCGACACAGACGCGCTAGTACTGGTGACCGAATGGGAACAATTTAAAAGACTGGATTGGAAAAAACTTGCGAAGAGCATGCGCTGGCCGCTTTTAATTGATGGTCGCAACGCACTCAGCGAAGAAGACATAACCTTAGCCGGCATGACTTATAGAGGTGTAGGACGTTGAGAATTCTTATCACTGGTGGCGCCGGTTTTATCGGTTCACACCTCACCGACAGAATGATGGCCGAAGGTCATCGCGTTGTGGTGATGGACAATCTAGTCACCGGTAATTATCAAAATGTGGCTCACCATAAGGATAATCCGCGTTTTGAATTTATTCACCATAACGTCTCAAACCATATTCATATAGTTGGTGAACTTGATTGGGTAATTCATTTTGCTTCCCCCGCCTCTCCAGTTGACTATTTATTGCTGCCGATTGAAACTTTAAAAGTAAATTCGCTCGGTACACACAATACACTTGGGCTGGCCCTTTCAAAAGGCGCCCGTTATTTTCTTGCCAGTACATCTGAAGTTTATGGCGACCCTGAAATACATCCACAGCCTGAAACTTATTGGGGCAACGTGAACCCCATTGGGCCGCGCGGAGTGTATGACGAAGCGAAGCGTTTTGCTGAAGCGATCACAATGGCCTATCATCACAAACATGCCTTAGACACTCGCATTATTCGCATTTTTAATTGTTATGGGCCGCGTTTGCGGTTAGACGATGGTCGCGTGGTATCAAACTTTATTGGTCAAGCACTGGCCAATGCCCCACTGACAGTTTACGGTGAAGGCCAGCAAACACGCAGCTTTCAGTATGTAACCGATCTGGTGGAAGGGATTGTGCGTTTGATGGATGTCGATCATCATCTGCCGGTAAATCTAGGCAATCCACAAGAGAAAACAGTATTAGAGTTGGCAACCATTATCAAAGACCTGGTGGGTGCAAGCAGCGAAATTATCAAAAAACCTTTGCCGGTTGATGACCCACGCAGGCGTCTGCCAGATACCACTAAGGCTAAAGCCCTGATTAACTGGGCTCCGAGTAAAAATCTTATAGAAGGTCTGCAGGAGACAATCGAGTGGTATCGCCAGGCCCAGGCTCGTGAAGCCGTGACGGCCAAAAGCAAATAATTAAATAAGTACTTATGCAAGATTTCCTGTATTGCCTGTATTAAATGTAGGACTTTCCCCAATATTGCTTCAGGCAAATGCTGGCATTAACTCCAAGCGCGTTTAGTTAGAGTTGAAGCAGTTAGCGCTGGAGTTTGTCTAATGAAAAAGAATATTGGTGCCGCTTTGCTGACATTGCTCACCAGCGTGTCACTGGGAAATTGTTTACTATCCGCCTCTGCCCAAGTCATAGAGAAAGGCGCAGAGAAGGCCACAGAGAAATCTGAAAAAACTGAAAAAAAGCCCGAGAAGAAGCCCCACCTCGACCTCGCTTTTTGCATTGATACCACAGGCTCTATGCAAAGTGAAATTGATCAGGTTAAAGAGAAAGTAAAGTCACTGACCGCCAAGCTGGCAGCAGGCAAACCCGCACCAGTTGTGCGTGTAGGCCTGGTGGCATATCGCGATCGTGGCGACGCATATGTGACTAAAGTTTTTCCGTTTACAGAAGACATTGATCGCTTTGTCAAAGATGTGTCTGGCCTGCAAGCAGCCGGTGGCGGAGACGGCCCCGAAGCTGTTAATCAGGGCATGCATGCTGCTCTTCATGACCTAAAATGGGACGACGCCAAACACACAGCCAAGCTGATGTTTTTAATCGGTGATGCCCCGCCTCATGTTTACAGCAATGATTTTAAGTGGGAAGACGAATCACGTCAGGCAATCAGTCGCGGCATTCAAGTGAACACCATCGCTTGCGCAGGTCTTGAGTCGTACGGAACAACACAGGGCAGTGATGTATTTAAGCAGATTGCCAAACTTGCCGACGGCAGCGCCGATACGCTCACATATCGTCAAACAGTGGTAGACAACAAAGGTAAAAAAGAAACCGTCGTCAGCTTCGGGGGCGAATCTTATCGAGTCAAATCTGATGCGGCCGACTGGAGGCGCGGAGTAGCCTCACTTAAAGCTATGGGCGCCGCTGACAAAATCTCGCCTGTGGTCGCACGTGAAATGGGTGCGACTGCAGCTGCGCCTGGTGCGTCGTTTGCCATGAGCGAAAGTTCCAGAGCTCGGGGTAGTATGGGTGGTTTTAGTGGTAGTTTGTCGCGCGGTGACAGCAATCTGGACGAAATTGTGGTGGAAGCTGCCAAGAAACGTGCGGCTAAAGTTTCGAACGTAGATTACGGCGGCAAATAGCCTTGAGGTGGGTATAGATAGTGGAAAGCAGAGGACCAGTGCTCGGCTTGACAAGTGTGCATCGCCGAGCTTAAAATCCTCTAACCCCCATTTACTACGCTCCTCTTATGAGGCAATTTTTTATGACTGAAAAACGGCAAGCCGCTGATAAGGGTGATAAGAAGGCCGACAAAGATGACGCTCCAAAAGAAGAGAGCCACCTGCTAAAGGGCATCTGGGGCAAGGTTAAACATGCCGGCGGCGTTGTCGCTGACAAGACTGTAGATTTGGCCAACGATGCCAAAGACGGCATCAAAGAGCATGGCCCCAAAGTCGTTCAAGGCGCCAAAGATGCAGTGAACAGCCCCGCTGGCCAGAAAATTAAAGGGGCCGGCGAGAATATCGTCAGAGGACAAATTCAAGACGCAAAGTCTGTTGGCGAAGCTGCGAAAAATGGCGATTACGATAAAGTGATTAAAAAAGCTGCGCCTCTCGTAATTGGTGGCCCTGCAGCCTACATTGGCAAAGAAGTGGCCGGCCAAGTTATAAATGAGGGCGTTAAACAATTGCCACCCGAGCATCAAGGCACTGCCAAACAGGTTCAGAAGGGCTTGCAGCTTAAAGACGCTGTCACTGGCAATGGCTTCCCCTCAGGGCAAAATTTGATCATCGACGCCGCTACTGATCCTCAAAAGCAGAACCAGGTCAAAGAACTTGGTAAGAAAGCCGTCGATGGTGTCAGCGGTTTTTGGAACAAAATGACCGGCGGCGGTGATAAAGATGCTGACGAGAAAAAAGCTGACGTGAAAAAAGCAGCAAGCAAGCCTAACAATGAAGAAGTAAAAGAAGAAGTAGAAGTAGAAAAAGCACAGAAACCTAAGTATAAGACCAAGCGCTAGAATTATTGAGTTAAAGCAACGGAGCTAAAACAACTGAGAAACTTGATTGCTCAATGTTTTTGGTAATAGTTTTTGCTACGCTATTGCTATGGTTATTGTTCGAACAGAAATCAGGCAGAGGTATTAGTCTTGTCCATTTTGCGCCGCCTTTCTTTTGTCTCTCTTGTAGCACTTGTTCTGACTGTGAGCGGAGTATCACTGACGGCTTGCACCAGTAACAATTACAAACCGCCGGGTGTGGCGCTACCCGAAAAATTTCCCATTAATTGCATTCCTGGATCTGAATGCACAAGAGCCGACAGTACCCCCATCGGCCAAGATAAGTATCGGCAGATTGTAGTTTTAAAAACATTCGATGACACTGAGAAAGTGCATGAGTTTTATAAAACTGAAGTGGTAATGAAAGGCTACAGGCTTAACGCCGACAACAACAGACGTGGTGCCATTTCAATGGAATGCTTATCTGACACCGCAAAGCTTGATATACACCTGGAGCCTGTGGCTAATATGACGATCATCAGCATTAGTTACGATCCTAAGCTCGAGTATACGAAATAGTTGCAATGAAATGGCTTTAGTATCACCGCTGGTGCGGCTATATATTTGCGCACTGTCGCTGACTGCCGCAGTGACTCTAGCATCTGCGGTTATGGCTGAAGAAACACCAGTTGTGCCCATAGTGAGTGCGCCGGCTCCGGCTCAGGCCGGCGGTATGCCCGCACCAAGAGCCAGTCACGGTCACAGTTATCCTGCTCCCACTGCACTTTCAAATGAACTGGAACGGCTGGCTTTCGAAGGCTGGAATCGTTTGGCCGGAACTCATAGCTCGCTGGCACGCTTGCCGAAAGACGCACCAGCCCCGGATATCGATCGTGTTGACGCAAACAAATTTGCATTGCTGCGCGAGTTTGGCCTGAGTGCGATATCGCAGAAATCATTTCAACGTGGTCAAAGGCATATCTATGTGGATCTCTTCGAGTTTGAAAATAGCGATGGTGCGTATGCGACTTACTGTTTGCTGCGTCGCGGCGCCACCACTGTAGTTAAGCGCGGAGATGCAACATCTGAAGACGACGACAGTATTTCTTTTGTCCAGGGCAAGACTTTCGTATCTATATATGGAACGTCTACCGAGGACGATGAGAGCAAAGATGTCATCAGGTTGATTGCTACTAAGCTGAGTAAAGCCATTCCTGAACATGGCGCGCCGCCTGTGATTCTAACTACAATGCCGCAGCTTGAGCTATTGCACGGTAGCGAAAAATTGGTCATGGGTCCGCTTTCCGCCAGGCGCTTTTTTCCGGCGCCTTATTTGAGCGCGCTCGATTACAAGAACTGCAAAGTGGCCTCAGTGGCCGATTATCAGATTACTCTGCCTGCTAAAGAACGCGTCAAGCTAATATTTTTTGACTATGGCAGCAACGTCCAAGCAGCTCAAGCCAGCTACCAGTCTTACTTGAATGAACTTTGCCAGAGCCGCGGTGAAGATCCGGCGCAACTATTTGGCCGTCCGAGTAATCAGTTTCGCAATGGCACAACCTATACCAATATTGCTCTTAAAGGGCCTCATGTAGTACTTGTCAGTGGTGCACGAAAAAAATATAGTGCTGATTTGTTGCTGAGACAAATTCGATAAACGCTGCTTGAGGCGGTCGTCAAGAGTCTGTGCGGAGCATGAGCGCTAGCGCGCAGAGCAATCGACTGCTTAAAAGTAAGTGTTGCGCCGCGTAACAAGCGGTTCGCGCAATCAAGATGTGGCGTAATTTTCATCATTAATGAGCTCGTGCAGCGAAAGCTGCATGAGCTGCGGTTCTTCAGTCGCCATGTGTATAAGAGATATGCACCAGATTTGCGCACATTAAAGACAATGCTGTCCAGCAGCCACTCTTGAAGTGTTTGACAGGCCCAAGGTGGCTTGGTATGATTTCTTAGTTGTCTGAATTTCATTCGCCTTCGAGCGAATAAATCCGACGCCAATTTGAACCCTGATAACTGAATAGCCTTATGTACAAGGCGCCTGTCAAGAATTTTGAGTAGGCAAACTAAATCGTTTAAAACGCATTCACCTAACGGTGAGTGACAACGGAGAGTTTGA
>CASBPX010000033.1 GCA_949127735.1 Candidatus Obscuribacterales bacterium
AACACACGCTTTAAAATACTTTGACCATTTGTCACTTCACCAATCAATGCCGCGCCCCCTTGACTTTCGAGATTTTAGTCAGCAGTTGAGACAACCACGAGTTCAAAACGTCATCGTCACGGTCGAGCTCTACTGCGTGCCTGGAATCGGCCATTGCATCAGCTCTATCGCCAAGTTGCAATTTCACCTGAGACAAATTACTCCACCCAAGAGCATAATTTGGATTGATTTTTAGCAGCTTTTCTAAGATAGCTTCAGCCTCTGCCAACCGACCAGAAAGCTCGCGACCAGCGGGAAGCTTAGTTTTAAGCAAATCTGAGTCACTCAAGACTGGTGGCACTAGAAGAATGGAAAAACGAAATGAACGACACGCAGCTGAGCGCAGCCAGATAATGATTCTCTTTCATGCGCAAATTGTAGAGTGACAATAAATCGGCGTTGAAAAATATTTCTGGTGTTTTTGAAAAAGGTAATTTATGTCGCTGTCTGTGCTACCACAGGCTAATTCACCAATTATTTGAAAAGGCATTATTTAAACCACTAAGAGTATTGAGTCTGCATTGTACTAGGAGAAGGAGCCAGGCTACTAAAATAACCTGGCTCATCTAAAAAGATTGGCCTGACTCCTCAGCAAGTGGTGCCATTAACCGCAGGCGCTAAAATGAACTCTGCAGCAGACAAGCAATTGACGGCAGCGCTAAATCATTTTAGCAGTCTAACCCCGAAAACTCACCAGCAGTAGCGGTAGTATCACCTCTCGCTTTCACTGTGGCCAGTTAAGCCCATAGCATGGTCGTTTTGAAATAATTCTGTCATGCGATGTTGCAATGAAAGTATGCCGTCTTCAGAAATTTTTCTCAAGTTTTGAAGTCTTTTCCGCTCGATTTTTAATTCTTGAATATGCTTTTCAAGTTCTTCATGATCCATTAGGGCCTGCATTCAGCTGCGGCGGAGGCGCTTGAGAGCGCCTATCTTCCTCAGCTTTTGTTAACTCTTCATCGACTTGGGCAAGCTGTTTATCAATATCAGCCACTACCTTATCGAGAACTTCTTTGTGCTGTTGTACTTCGTTCAATTTATTATTCAGATTGTCCATCTGATGTCACTCTTGTTTCGGAAGTTACTCTCTTGAGGCTTGCAGTGACGGTCTATCGCATGCCAAAGTTCCATAAAATGAAATTCTCAGGGCGGATGTTTAAGCGCAACCAGAAAAACATGCGTATAAATGATTGGCTACAAGGGGCATGGTTCTTGTATGTTGAAACCTGCGCGCATCTTAATCGCTGAAAATGATATTGCTCTCCCTAGTGTCAGAGAGGCACTTTTGGGTTACGAACTTTTGGAAACTAAACAGTAATTAACCGCGAATTAAAGGCAGGTAAATCGTTTGCGGTCTTTTAGTTCTATGCAAATTTTACAATCATTATTTGCTTCCATCAGTGGTGGACATTTCTAACCCGTGTAGGAGTTTTACTAAAATTGTGAATAGCAATTTCCAAAGTATGAGTTTTTAACGGTGCTACGAATATAGCGTCATATGTAGTCCACTTCTCCGTGATTGTGAACCACGCGCTTTGCCATCTTCTGACAAAACCGTTTTCCGCGTCGTAAGCGGTAATAGTAATGATTGTAATGTCGGCAATCTCAGGGCGGCGAAGGCTACAAGAAAAATTCAGCACATATTCAGTTGGCACATTTTCTACCGTTACCACTAAGCCTGATGGCTTTTCGCCTTCACGACGGCCGCTCAATTCGATGCAGTTGCTTTGTCCGATTGAGACCTTGCGCGAGTGAACAAGACTCCACCCTTCCGGCGCACCCGCAAAATTAGGATTTGGAATCAGCTCTTTTGGCACTGGCATTAAGTTGACACACCCAACTTGTGTTAATCTCGCCCGAGTAGGGCACTATAGCTCTGTAGATGAACGCTAGCGACCAAAATAATAATAAAAGAGACTGGCTCATTGTTGCATTAATGATGGGCCTGGCCGTGGCACTGCGGGCTCCGCTTCTTAATATCGGAGTTACCATTGACGACGCCTGTAGCGCTTATGTAGTTGAAGCCTCAAATTTTAGCGACCTTGTCACCCGCATTAAAGAAGTGGAAATGAGCCCGCCGGTTTATTTTTCCATTTTGAAATTATTTACTATGTGTTTTGGTTTTAACTCAGTTGTGATGGCACTACCATCTCTGATTTTTAGTGTGCTCACCATTCCTGTTGTCTATCTATTAGGCAAGGAAGCGTCAAGCTCTGATAGCTGCGGCAAAAGCGCTAGTGGTTTGTTGTCTGCCTTCTTCGCCACAATCTCAATTTTAGCGATCATTTACAGCCACGAAGCACGTACCTATGCCGTGGCCGGATTTCTTACAGCGTCGGCACTAACGCTCTTCATGCGTTTTCTCAATGGCAAAGCCAGCGTGCTATCTGCATTAATGCTGGCTCTTACTTGTTCATTGCTGGTGATGACACACTACATCTCTGTTTTGTACATTGGCATTATGGGCCTGGTGGCTATTTTTTACCGTCAGCAGTCAAACAACAAATCACTTTATGCCATTGCGGCACTGGCTGCACCGGTCATTCCATTGCTATTCTGGTGGCCGGTGCTCAACCATCACAGAAGCGTAGGCACACCCTGGGCTGACGTGACGCCGCTGAGCCAATTTCTCACAGTTTTCGCCAGCAATTTAAGCGCTACGCTGCCACTACCAGTGGTAGCGGGTTATGTGCTGGTCTGTTTAGTGTTTCCGACTGTGCTGGCCCTGGCAGTAGTGCTCAGACCAAAACAAATATTACAATCAGTCAAAAATATTGTTAATGACGGACGCGTCGTTACACTGGCAGCCTGCCTGGCAGCATCGTGTTCATTATTTGGCTTTATCACGCCTTACATTTTTGGTTATGTGCGCTATATGACACCGGTGGCCTGCACCTCCTGGGTGCTGCTGGCAATCTTTGTCGTAACTTTATTGCGGCCGCAATTTAAACAGGACAAAAATCAGCCCAAACTAAAATTACTCAAAGGCGGTCTAATAGTTTGCCTTTTGGCCATGTTGGCCATGAGCGCTCTAGAAACAATAGCCAGAGCCGGTCAAGATTGTTCTGGACTGCGGGTACTGGCCCACGATATCAGCAATGGAAAATTTGGCAAATCGGCATTTATAACCGCACCAGACTTTGTCGGCATTATTCTTGTTTATTACTTAAAGCACGAATGCGCACAAACTGTTATGCCTGAGTTGCTTGGTTTTGCCGATCCACATTCAGGGCTTCTACCACCCCGTCACGAGAACCGTGCCGCATGGTGGCATGATCCTGATATTCTGACCGTTTATGAAGGCAAGCTGGCCAAATTCAAAGAACAAGGCTTTGAAAAAGTTGTGTTCATCCGTGACACCTACAAGCCTAGTTCAATCAAAATGCCCACTCGCGAAGTGACTGATAAGTTTGAATTATTTTTACAGCAAAAACTACACAAGATTGGAGTGACAAAGTTGTACTCCGGCCGGGCAAGTTCATATGAGGTGAGCGAATATTCTTTTGCTCCAGAAACAGCTATAGAGAACAAAAATGCCCAGTGAAAAGCTGGAAAGCCTTGAGCCAAAATTCTCCATTGTCACAACTTGCTACAACGAGCAAGACAATGTAGAAAACATGATTACCAACTTACTTAACCGTTTTCGCACCAGTTTTCCTGGAGACGCTTTTGAATTGGTAGTGGTGCTCAATGGTTGCCTCGATCAAACTCCGGCGCTGGCGCAAGCGCTAGCGATTAAAAACAATGAGCTTGTACTAGTCAGCCTGGCTGAAAATCATGGCTATGGGGCCGGCATTCGAGCAGGGCTAGAGGCCGCGCGGGGCGAGCTTGTTGGTTACATCGACGGAGACGAACAAATTTCGGCCGAAGATGTAGTCAAAGTTTTTAACGCTGCAAAAATTTCAAGCGCTGAGATCGTCAAAGTTGTCAGAGTGAAACGAGAAGACGGTTTCAAACGTTTGATCATAACTACGGCATACAACTTTCTTTTTAAAATGTTCTTTGGCTCAATTTGCAATGACATTAATGGCAAGCCCAAGATCTTAAAACGCAAAGCTTTGCAGCAATTGGGGCTAACCAGCAATGATTGGTTCATTGACGCTGAAATGATGTTGGCAGCGAGAAAGCTTGGTTTTTCTATTGACGAAGTACCGGTTGTTTTTAAGCAACGTGCTGGCGGCCAATCAAACGTGCGCATGTCCACAATTTTTGAATTTCTAGGCAATATGTTTGCGATGCGAAAAAGGTTGCAAGGGGTTTCAGCCAAACGATCTTCGGAATAGCGAGGGGGTTTGGTTCATTCTTAAGCAGCTCTTGGCTTGGGGCGAGTTCTTACGCCTGGGAGTGATAACAGCGGTGTTTTCTGGTAAAAGAGTCTATAGCGGTTAGTTAATAAGCGACAGATAAAAGAGCAAGAACATCAGCGATTATCTTAACATCGTAGTTTTAATTACCGGCAGCACGGGCTTTCTTGGCAGGCACCTGGCCGAACGGCTGGCGCAGTTAGGGGCTCAGGTGTACTGCGGCACTCGGCAAATAAAAAGCGATAATCCATTTACCGTTACCGAAAACAAAAATATTAAAACCATAAGTCTCGACGTCAGTGATGCCGACCAGGTTTCAACGGTTTTAAACAAGATCAAACCACAGGTAATTTTCCATTTAGCGGCATTACCGGCTGGCGACCGCAGCGCCGCCAGATTACCTGAGCAGGTGCGAGTCACATTTGGTGGCACTGTTAATGTGGCTCAAGCTATTTTGCAACTAGAACTAGACCTTATGCCATTGCTTGTACACGTCGGTTCTTCAGAAGAATACGGCGGCGGGGCAATTCCATTCAAAGAAGATCAGATGCTGGCGCCAATATCTCCATATTCAGCAGCAAAAGCGTCGTGTTCGCAGTTTTTAATTGCCGAACACCAGGCATTTAATTTGCCTGTAATCATCACCAGACCGTCAGTGGTCTACGGTCCCGGCCAGGCCAGCGGCATGGTCATTCCATACCTGTTCAGCAGCTATTTAAGCGGAAAGGCACCGGCGCTATCCCCAGGTGAGCAAACTCGCGATTTTGTTTATGTCGACGATTGCATCGAAGCACTTTCCATACTTGGCCTTCGCCCTGACCTTGCCGGCCAGATTTTCAATTTGGGATCTTCCACAGAAAGCAAACTTAAAGATGTGGCCGAAAAAATTGCAATGCTCTGTCGATATGAAGGCGCCACCGGTATCGGCGACAGCGAGTATCGCAAAGCTGAAGTAATGCGTCACAAAGAATGTTGCCAGAAAGCGAGCGAGCATTTCGGCTGGCAGGCCGTAACCGACATTGACAGCGGCTTGAGCAAAACTTACCAGTGGTGGCATGAGCAAAAAGCGCAATTAAAAATTTCGAGTCAAGCCAATGCTAAGTGAGAGTGAAGTGCGACCTCGACTACTGAAGTGGCGTGGGCTGGTGCGTTGCTTTGATGCCGGCAATATCGCTGTGATTGCTTGCATAGCCATTGTTTTTCTAACTGCACAGGGCACTGTCTGGTCAAAAAACGAATTCGACGGCATGCGAGCAAAAAGTTACATGCTCTTTCTCGATTTCAGCAAATATTATATTTGCGGCAAAATGGCTTGTGGAGACGATTATGTCCGTGCCAATGTTTACGACGCCAACCTGCAGCAAAAATATTTGACTGAATATTCGCTCACTGATGCAAAAAAGCCAATTGAGTATATTGCCTATCCACCTATAAATTTTCCACTGATGAAGCCGCTGGCACTACTTCCCATGAGTCAGGCTTTTCACATCTACTGGACTCTTGGCTTATTTTTCGCCATTGCCGCAACATGGCTGCTTTCGCGTCAAAGCAAATTCTTTCACAAAGCTCTCAATTTTCTAACTCTCTGGCTTGCGATCTTCGCTTCCATTCCCATGTTTCGCGCTTATGCACTTGGTCAATTTAGTCTTTATCTGTTAGGTTTGATTGCTCTTTATTTTTATCTGTTTCTGCGACAGAGCAAAAAATTAGACTGGTTTGCCGGGCTAACACTGGCTCTCACAGCAATAAAACCGCAGTACTGCATATTCCTTGCTATTCCGGCAATGGCTACTTTGCGCTGGCGCATAATCGCCGCTGCTGCCGCTGGCGAAGCCATTCTCCTGGCCATGGCAGTAGCCACAGTGGGCATGAAAAATATTACCGACTTTCCCAAAATTGTTTTGTTCGCCGAACAAACTCCACTTTACGGTGGTGTCTTTCCTGAACAGATGGTCAATTTGCGCGCCATATTCTGCCTGTTTAGCAATCCGCATACGGCCATGCAAGTCACATCCTACCTTGGTGTTGCTGCCATGGCAGCCTTGTTTGTACTCTGGTACAAACTCGGTAGAAAACGGCCAGATTTAACGGCCCGTCTGGTGGCGCTGACAGTCTGCGTCTGCCTGACCACGAGCCCCCATACTAATATCTATGACTGCATTCTGCTCTGCTTGCCGGTCTTGCTCACTATGCCTTCGAGTCTGTCGGCAAGCCTTTACAGCCGCTATCTTTCGCTTGAAACAAAAACTTTCTTCTGGCCCGAAGAAATTTTGACTATCATCATGCTGCTCTACGCACCGATGGGTTGGGTGATTTTCATGTGCGCATTCGGTAAGAATATTCTCGGCGAAGCTTGCATCACTTTGCCATTTGCTTTCATCAACGTCTTGCTATGTCTGTTGCATTGCCTTTGCTTGCGCCATGAAGCAAATGCCCTTTCATCAGAGCAAACAAGCGAGATTATCTAAACGCCTGAAGTTGTGTTCTCAACGGTCAACGCATTACCGACGGCAGTACCAGTGCGCGCAATTTTACCGGCAGGCAATTCCAAACACTGGGTGGCGTTGCTGAAAGTCTTCGACATTTTGCCGGGCTGAATATTTTCTACCAGACCAACAACAGTATTGTGTTTATCAAGAAAAACGCAATCGATGGAGTATTTCATGCCAAACATGTGAATGCTGCTACAAGGTGAAATTAACAGTCCATCACCGTCAGACAGCGCCGAAGTGCCAAGCAGACCTTTAAGTCTGGTCATAAATGTTTTTGCATAGCGCACACGTTCGGCAAGTACTGTGTTTTTTGTCTTATTGACGTATCTAATCACCGGTTATTTGGTGCCCGCCATAATCGGTCCGACAGCGTTCAAAATGGTGACAACGGCTGGTCCAAGCATGGGGCAAAGAATCAGAGGCATAACGAAGACCATGATTACTGGAACCATTTTGACCGGCACTTTACCGGCTTCTTCTTCTTTCTTACGCTTCAGTCTGTCTCTCAATGCTGAGGCCTGTTGACGTAATGGATACGACATGTCAGCACCCTTTGCTTCTGCAGCAATCAGGGCTGATGCCATGTTGATCAGTTCGTCTACGCCGCATCTTTCACCCATCTCGCGCAATGCGTGCGGTACTGATTTGGCAAACACTTTTACATCTGAAATTAATTGCTGCAATTCGACGCTCAAGATCGGGCAAGACATGTGCACTTCTTTTGACACTTTGTCGATGGCAAGCATCATACCAAGACCGGCTTGGGCGCAAACAATCATCAAGTCGATGATGATCGGCAACTCTTTTAAAACTTGATCTTGACGCTGTTTAACACGGCTGGCGAGGAAGAAGTTAGGCAAAATCCAGGTAGGAATGGCACCAATAAGTCCGCCCAGTAACATGATTGGATTAGTGGTGGCAGCCAGGAAAGTCATCACCAGAACAGTACCAACCAGCATCACTTTAACGCCGATGAAAATAGCCATGTGGTGCGGTGTACGGTAATTGGCCATGTTCAACAGCTGTACTGTTCTTTTGTCGGCCAGTGCAGGCATCAATGAGAGCGAGAACTGTCCAACGAATTCGGCCAGTTTCAAAATGATTGAATCTTTTGGCTTTTCAGCAGCGCTGTCTTCTTTCTCTTTGCGAGGGCGTATACGTACGCCATAGTTGTCTACATAAGTGCCGAATACCGGCCTGAGCACCAGTACGCAGCTTGCCACTACACAGGTGAAAACTAGTACGGCTAGAACAGGCATTGGCATGGTGAAAGCGTCCTTGAAACTGGTGGAATGAAACTGGAAGTGGAAGCGAGAAAATTAAGTCTGAAAGTTAGACTTCGAAGGTCACCATTTTTTGCAGAATGTAGAAACCCATCAACTCCCAGATGACAAGACCTACCATTACCAGTCTAGCAACTGGATGGTTCAAAAAGGGAGTCATATAAGCTGGTGTCAAGAAATAAGTGCCCACGGTGATTAAATAAGGCAGGCAGCCGATGAATGACGCTGTTGCTTTACCTTGTGATGTCAGAGCGTTTAAGAAGTCGCGTAGTTTGAATCTTTCACGAATGGCATCAGCGATGGTGGCAACAACGTCGGCCAGGTTTCCGCCCACGTCTTGCGAGATGAAAATGGCCTGGGTCAAAAGCTTAAAGTCGGGAGCCTTAATTCGGTAAGACATTTCAACCATTACGTCTCTAAATGGTTTACCGAGTTGCAGCGAAATAAGACCACGCTTGAACTCGCCACGAATTGGGTCGGGGCCTGTGTCGGAAATAACTTTGAAAACTTCCATAACCGGCGAACCGGCTCTCAGTGCAGACACCATAGTTTCTAGAATCTGAGGCAATTGTTCGGTCATTCTGGCCTGGCGTTTTTTCGCTACTTCGCCCAGGTAATAAACGAAACCTGCGGCACCGGCGGGGAGGCCGACAAAGAAACCAACCGGACAAAGCTCAGGCATACCACCAACGATAAAACCAACAGCAAAAAGTAAACCTGCACCAACAGAGGCACAGATCCAGTAAGTCTTCATCTTGTCGTATTCGGCTTCTTTACCGGCAAGCGCGAGCAGACGCGATAGGTAGTCGGCCCGCTGGGTGACGAAAATACTTTCAGGGTCGGCTTTGTCATGCAGCTTTTCGGCCATGCGCCGTGAATGCTTGGCCAGACGTGAGAGCTGATCGACGCTGTTGCGACGAAGGAGCGTCATCAGAAGAATTCCGACGAGACATATTGGGCCAAACAATAGGAATGAGTTCATCTTTTCCGCACTCTGCTTTTCTAACTGCTAAATGGGACTGCCCGCATTTTTCAATGAGAGCAGTCCTTGCGTATCTTGGTTTATCTAAGCCACTCGAGCTTGAAGGGAACCGCTTCTTGTTCCAACTGTTCCAGGAATTTGGGTGGTAGTCCAGAACCCATGTGTCGGCATTTGAAGAAGCCTCTGGCGTCGCGGCCTTCACGTTCTAGGGTGAACATGCTTGAAATGGCGATGGTATCGCCTTCCATTCCGGTGATCTCAGCGATTTCTGTCACGCGCCTGGTACCGTCTTCAAGACGGCTGATTTGCACGATAACTTGAATTGCTGATGCGATCAGTTCGCGAGCAGCTTTTTGAGGCATTTCCATACCGCACATCAGAATCATGTTTTCTAGACGCTTAGTGCAGTCACGAGGATTGTTAGAGTGAATCGTAGTCATGGAGCCGCTGTGACCGGTGTTCATGGCCTGCAACATGTCGAACGCTTCTTCTCCGCGACATTCTCCCAGAATGATTCGGTCAGGTCGCATACGGAGACAGTTAATAACTAGCATCCGTTGTGTGATTTGACCGCGTCCTTCAGTGTTTGGCGGGCGGGTTTCCATACGCACCCAGTGCTCGTGCTGCAAGCGCAATTCAGCCGCGTCTTCAATCGTAATGATGCGTTCGCGAGGGTTGATGTGCGCAGACAGTGCGTTGAGCAGTGTGGTTTTTCCTGAACCTGTACCACCAGAGATGATCAAGTTAATCCGGCCCTTAACGCAGGCCTTCAGAACCTCAGCCATCTGCACGCTCATTGAGCCCTTCTCGCACAATTGGCCGAGGGACATAATGGACGTACCGAAACATCGAATGGTGATCGTAGGACCGTCAATCGACACCGGCGGAATGGTGGCGTTTACCCGTGAGCCGTTTGGCAGACGGGCATCAACCATGGGTGAGTTTTCATCAAGTCTTCTGCCCAGGGGCTGAATGATCTTGTCGATGGTCTGTCTCAAGTGCCTGTCGTTTTCAAAAACAACTGCTGTTTTTTCAAGACGACCGTGACGCTCTACATAAATTGAACCAATACCGTTGACGCAAATGTCGCCTACGCTTGGGTCGCGAAGTAGCGGACCAAGTGGGCCGAAACCGAACACTTCATCCAGTACGTTCTGCAGCAAAATACCCTTCTCCATCATGGTCAATGGAGCTGGGTCTGAGTTTACGATTTCTCTAATACGAGCTCTAACTTGAGCCTGTGTATCTTCTGAAATATTAGTCAAGCGGGAAGTGTCTAATTCTCTACGCAATTGTTCAATGATGAACTTTTCACGTTCGCGGATCAGTTGCTGGTTGGCAGAGAATTTGCCGCCGATATCAGTTGGGCCAGCATCACCGCCATGGCCGCCACTGCCATATTCATCTTTGGCGTCAATCTTGTCGATGTCGGCACGCGTTGGGCCTTCTGTAGCAGGAACCCCGCCACCACCCGGACGCCCTTGTGACATACCGGTGTTAGGTGCAGCACCACCAGGTCTGGCCATACCACTTTGTCCCGGAGCTGGTCCTGAACCTGGTTTAGCGCCAACGCCTGTGCCCTGAGCTCCACCTTGAAGACCGGTATTCTGCTGCTGAGCAGGCACCACTTCTGACGCCTGCCGCTGCCTGACTAACTGTCCCATTAGTGAAGATGTGGGTCGTGCCGGTAGATTTTGATCCTTTCTTTCGTCACCCATTTAGAAGCCCACCTTATTTATTTTTTCTTGCCGAAGATCGCCGGTAGTTTGAATCCCTGCTTTTCGCCATCGTTTTTCTGAGTCAACAGAAGTTGCTCACCACCAGCCAGTCTTCTGGCTAATGAGTCGAGAGCTTTACCTAGTGGAGTATGCGCAGGAGCGATCTGACCCTGGTTGTTAACCCACTTAGCAGTCTTAGTATCGTTAGGGATCTCATGGAAAACAGGATAGTTCAAGTTGGCACGACATTCGCTAAGAACGTCTTGCGGCAACCATTCTGATCTGTTGACTGTGAGCAGGAGTTTCTCCTGGTTGTAGTGGGCCTTGAACGTATCGAGGCACTTGCGAGCATTCAAAATGGCTGCCCAGTTGTACTCAGTGATGACGAGCACATGGTCGGCCAGGTCGAGAGTCGCGATAGCGCGTTCATCGAGCAAGTTTTTGGGCAGGTCTACAACTGTGAAACGGAATTCCTGTTTCGAGGTATAGAGAATTTCCTGCACCTGCGCAGCATAGATGTCACCGATATCTTCAAGTTCCGGTGGTGCTGCGAGGATGCTCAACTTATCGTCGTACCGTGTCATCAGGTTGCGCAGATAAGTAGCGTCGAAGTTTGTGTGTGAAAAGTCGATGGTGCTCAAACTGAACGAAGGCTCGAGGTTGAGGTAATGCGAAACCATACCGAATTGCAAGTCGAGGTCGACTATGCAAGTTTCGCCATACTTACCGAGATAACCAGCCAGGTTCGTACAGATGGTGGTTGCGCCGATACCACCAGTGGGGCTAAAGATGCCGATCACTTTACCGGCAGCAGTAGAGACAGATTCAGATTGATGCTTCAACTGAATTGACTGAACGGCGGCTGGAAGGTCAGTACGCCAGCGTTCTGCATCAAGGAAGTCAGAAGCCCCGAGTCGATACGCAGTGCGGATCAACTCAGGGTCTGGAACTTCATAGCTAACGAAGAAGTAGAGTTGCGGGAATGTTTCCCGCAACTCTGCCAACAACGATAGTCCACGCACAGGGGCAGGACTGAGCTCAATCCACACCAATTTTGGGTGTAAGCTGCCGATTTGTTCGCGCGCCATACTTCCAGAGACGGTCGAGACCAGAGCCAACGATGGTTGACTGTGAATCAGATCTTCAATGGTTTGGCGTTTGTCCAAACCTGCATCACATACGAGCAGTGTGGTCAGTTTCATAGCTTCAGCTTTCTCCCTTTGCCGACAGCCCTAACTAGGTTTTACCCAATAGCTTAGCTTTTTCCATATGTACTTTGTACGTTTTATGTATATTCCATCAATACAACGAAATTACGATTTTGGAACGGAAAGAACGTCTTTCTTACTACCGGACCAGATCTCAATTTCATGAAGTGGTGGAGGCGGTGGTGCCGCATTAGGCATCATACCAGGGACACCCATAGGCATCGGACCTGCATCAGGAGCTCCGGGCAGTGGGGGTGGAGGTAAGGCAGATGGTGGTGGCAAGGACGAAAGATCAGACTTCGGAGCTGGTGGCTTAACGAAGAGCGAAGTAACATCAACAGTTGCAACCGGTTGGTGATCTTTGTCGTTTCTCAAGGTCAAGTAGAGCTTGGAAGCGGTGATCGATCTGATCAGCTTGTTAGCATCTTCAGGCGACAGTGAGACAGTGACTGAGCTAGCTGGTACAGCAGCGGTGCCGCCTGGAGCTTTCTGGTACATCTGGCCTACTGCGATAACTTCAACGTCAGAAAGGATAGGGGCTACTTTAGTGTCGCCAGCCGATCCAACCATGGCGATTACATCGACGTGGCTTTCAGGGGTAACGAAACCAGCAACACCAGAGTTACTGTCAACCGCGAAGGTAACAGCTCTCATGCCTTCTTTCAGTCTAGCTTCGAATCCAAGCGAGATACCTTGTGGTGCAAGGTCATGCTGAGAAACGATTTGTCCGGTCTGGATGCCGTATTTGGCAACGCGGCCAGCAGCGAGTGAAGCAGAGGTAAGGGCGTCTTGCGGGATTTTAGCCTGCTCGATTTCCTTTTCTTCTAGAGCTTCAACTGGAATGGTAGAACCTTCAGGAATATCCTTAATGGCATAAACCACTTTACCCTTAGCGCTCATTTTAGCGATCAGGTCTGACTCTTTTGCCTTCAGAGCTTGCTCTTGAGCAGTCTGGTTGCTTGTAACCATCATGGTAATAAGCACAGCCAAACCGATAATGAGCACCAACATTAACGCTGGAGGCATTCGAGATAACTGTAGAAACAAACTTCGTAATGGGTTCATTACGGATCTCCTATTCTTTCTGGTGAGAAAGATTAACCACTTACTATTAACGCACATCAGCCAAACAAGGACAACGCCTGCCCTTGCCCGCACCCAAAAATTTTGTACCCTTGGAAGCGGTAATTTAACCTTCGAAGTTTACAGGCTATCCTAGCGCTTGGTTTCCGGTAAGGGCGCCAAACCGCGCAAGTGTCAAGTTTTGTATTATCCTGACATCAGCAGGGAACACATGACAGCCTACCTCAACAGGTTACTGATAATCAGCGGCTTTCGCTCAATATTTTTACAAGCTGTTAATAGGAATAATCGGACGCAGCTTAAGTGAGCGTCTGGTAAAAGTGACTGTTTCTGCCGCTTTCAATTTATTCAGACAGTCACGTCAGATAAAATTGCCACCATGTCACGAGGTGTTGGCGGGAACAACAGAGTCAAGAGTGAGCTAGGAAGAAGCAGCAGTGGCGGTAGAAGATAGGTCATTCAACTGACTGGACACTGCCATGAAAGCCTTAGAAAGCCCCCCAGCCAATTGACCACCGGTGAAGCCGAAAGTTAGCGCAACTAAAAGGGCAACGAAAGCAAGGATGGCGCCATACTCGGTAATTCCCTGGGCCTCTTCGTCGCTGAAAAATCTCTTAACTAGATCACTGCAAGTTTTGAATGTTGAAAAATACACAATCGCCCCTCGAAGATTGGCAACCCGCCATGTCAAGAACGTTGGTCTTGAAACTTCCGGATGTCATGAATTCGAAAAAATAAAATGGTGGCAGATGGAAACCACCTGCCACCATTTTTTAAGATCACTGATTGACACAGCCTCTCGGTGAAGATCGGCAGCGTCGCGCTAGATCGTAACGAAGTTATGATGAAGCTGATGCAGCGGCGGCTGACAAGGCGTTCAACTGGCTGACCACAGCGCTGAACGCTTTGGAAATCGCAGATGACAATGCACCCTGGGTGATTGAGAACACAACAGCTACTAGAATGGCAACGAAGGCCAAGATGGCGCCATATTCTGTAATACCCTGTCCTGACTCGTCATTAATGAACTTGTTAATTGTTTCGCTCATGCGTAACCTCCTGCAACGGATTCGAAGGATATATATTACACGCAACTTTGAATCTAAGACGATTCGTTGCCTGAAACACAAACCTGGAAAACGTAAAAACTGATTGACTTAGTAACTCTAAAAAGAAAAAAGAAATCGACTTATTCTATAAAACGACCTCCGAATTGGTTTTACCCACTACTCCAGTTATCTAACACCCGACCAGGAATAGGAATCTGTGTCACCGCTTGCCTCGTGGGCTTTCGGCATCACCAACTCTTCGATCTTAGCTTGACATCCTCCGGCTGCCTAGTGGCTGCTATGGATATTTCTGTATCGCAGAATACATTTGCCAAAAAAAACTTCGAAATCGTTCCCCTGTCAGCATCGAATTATTAAGAGATTGTTTACACGCGGCACGTCGGGCGGCGAAGTCGCCTTCAAATCAGCGGTGCAGGACCTACAATAGTTTTAAATACTGGTTTTCGAACACTTTCAAACACCATAGAGATAGGAATAGGAATCAAGCGATTGGTAGCTCCCAGTCAAAGCGAAATCACAACTGCGCGCGCCAAAGCCCTCTCGTTTCTGAGTAACCACCAGAAAGCCGGGCCCGCCGGAGCCCCTGCTCGTGATCATAAACACGGTTGGTTTCCTTACAAGGCCGGCGGTCAACCTTCACTAGAAGCCACAGCCTGGGCTGCTCTTGCTCTGAGGCACGATGCTGCTGTAGCTAAATCTGCCGCGCTCTTTATAGTAGGGAGTCAAAATAAAGATGGAGGTGATTCCACCGAACCAGGCGCCGGCCGTTCCGACTGGAATTCAGGGCCGGCTATGCTCGCCCTTCGTCTCCTTAGTGAGCAACATGCTCAGCTCGCCGAACAACCTGATGTAAAAAAATCGATTAAAAACGGTTTGGTACATTTATTAGACAGCCGCACCGAATTTTACGGTGCTGTCGGTCGCCTGGTCTTAATGCTCGGCCGGGGCCCGAGCGCCCTGGCTTACGCCCGCGGCTGGCCCTGGTATCCCGGTTGTTTTCACTGGATTGAGCCCACATCTTACTGTTTGATGGCTCTAAAATTTCCCCGAGTGCCAGACAGCGAACTTTTTGATCGCGTTATTGGCTTTGCCAATCAATTTATTATTGAAAACGCTTGCAAAGATGGCGGTTGGAATCACGGCAATGCCCGCACCCTTGGCTCTGATTTGCCCTCTTACAGATTGACTACCGCCGAAGCACTACTGGCTTTACAAGATCTGAAAAGCTCTGAAAAAGTGCAAGCGGCGTTGAAATATTTGCAGTCTCAATCAGCGCTCGATAGCTCCAGTCTATCAGTGGCGTACTCAGCCCTGAGCCTCTCTGCTTATGGCCTGCCAGTCGATCAAGAGCTGCATTTTTTGTTGAAAAGACAAGCGCCCGATGGCAGTTTCAATGCCGCTCTGATTCCTACGGCCATTGCCGCTCTGGCGTTTGAAGCTGCAGCCGAACCGGCCAACCATGTACTAAAGTATAAAAAGCACTCAAGCAATAAACCAGAATAAAAAATTAGGTAGGTAGGTAGGTAGGTATGGCTCTTTGAGCGACGATCAAAACGATATCAATAGAAGAGATTTTCTCAAAGTAGCGGCAGCCAGCGCCGCTGCTGCAACCACCGCTGGTGCCCTTGACGGTTGCAACGCGCCGGCACAGCAATTGACACGAAGCTTCGAAGAAGCGGTTACCTCAGAGCAAAAAGCCAGACGCAGACAGGGTCGCTCACAGGTTGGCTTGTTGCCGTGCCAATCATATGAGCACGATATATTTGAAATTATCAAACCAGAGCTGGCCGGTTTAAAATTGCCGAATTTCAAAAATAAATCAGTGGTGCTCAAACCCAACATGGTGGAATATCGAGAAGGCAAGCCGGTAACGACTAATCCGGCAGTGCTTATTGCCGCTATTAAACTAGTCAGACATCTGGGAGCCGCCAGAGTAACCGTCGCTGAAGGGCCTGGTCACATGCGCGATACCGAATATTTGCTTGATGCCACAGGCCTGGGCAAAGCTTGCAAAGATATGGAAGTGCCTTTTGTCGACCTTAACCTCGACGATATTGTCGAACTCGATAATCACGGCGGCTTTACTAAACTAGAAAAGTTTTTCTTGCCCAAAACAATTGTCGAAGCTGACGCCGTGGTAAGCGTGCCAAAGTTGAAGACGCATCACTGGGTTGGTGTGACTTGCAGCATGAAAAACCTTTTTGGTGTGGTTCCAGGACGCAAATATGGTTGGCCGAAAAATTTGTTGCACATCCGCGGCATTCCTCATTCTATTCTCGATTTACAGCATCTAGTTAAACCAGCTTTTGCCTTTGTGGACGGTATCACCACCATGGAAGGTGACGGCCCAATCAACGGCACCGCCAAACACATGGGCTACATTATTGTCGGACAAGACCTGGCCGCTGTAGACGCTACTTGTGCGCGGTTGATGCAAATTAATCCCCACGAAATTGATTACATCAAAATGGCAGGCATAGTGGTGGGCAATATTGAAGTGGCTGACATAGACGTAGTCGGCCCACCAGTAGGCACAATCGCTCAAGCTTACGCCATGCCAATTACTTTCAGCAATCGTGAACTACTGAAACAAGCGGCCCAACAAGGTAGCTAAAATCACTATGAGCGGAAAATTTGCCGAGTGGTTGTATTTACCTAGAGGATTTACCGGCCTGATATCAAGGCTCACCGGTCTGCTTGCTCTTCTAATTGCGCCATTCATCTGGTTCTTCAGCCATGCCGGCAGCGGCGGCATTTACCCGATGCCATACAACGTACCGACTTGGTTGATGAACTGGCATTTTTTAGCGGTGCCACTACCACCGGAGCCGGTCAATATTCTATTTTTTGCACTCTATACGGTGGCAGCCCTGGCTCTGATGGCCGGAGTGCAGCGGCGCACTCTTTACTTATTTATGGCGGCGGTAATTTTATATTATTGCGCCAGAGAATGGCTGGTTGCTTGTTTCCACTGGATAATTCTGCCGTTTTGTTTCTTACTAGCTCTGGCATTAGACGACTCGAAGAGTGATAAAACTCCCAGCCGTCGACTGATTCAAGTAGCAATTGTCAGCTGTTATCTATTTGGTGTGCTGCAAAAATTGACTTATCCGGATTTCTGGCAAGGCTATAGTTTTTCGTCATTCTTTGCCGACGGTTTTGCCGCCAACGGCATTTTCAAACCTTTATTTGCCTCTCTCAAAATGCCACTATTTGCCTGGTTAGCTTTTTCCTGGACGATTCTGGTGGTGGAAACATATTTAGCAGTGGGCCTTTGCTTTGCTAAGACCAGGTTGGCTACGGCCATTACCGGCGTGCTTTTTCACGGCGGCATCATGGTTACCATGGAACCTATCATTGGTATTTTTAGCCTGGTAATGTGGACCGGCTATCTGGCATTCTTTAACAAGCGCCAGAAGACCGAAGCGGCATCTGCTACAAACACAGAGCCCGTAAACCTCTCGCTTTCGGCACTAAATATGGTGCTCTGCGCCGCGCTCATTGCGCTGATGCTGCTGATGCCCCTGCGTATTTATTTACCAGGTGGCCCTGCCAATGATGTCTTGACGCTTTTTGATCGCACGCCGTGGACTTACGGCATGTTTATCATGAGACAAGAAGTAAACGGCGTGAACATCGCTGTGACCGTCTCGGGAGAACCTATATACATCAGGCCCACGGGTTGGGTGCTCCAAGGCAGCACCAACAACGATCTAATCGCTGCTGCAAATTATGCGGTCAAGTTGTATCCTCAAGCCAGCCTGGTAAAAGTGCAAACAATAATCACCGTCAATCAGCGGCGCAATGTTTTAAAAACTTTGCTCTGGCAGAAAGAGGCTGCCAGTGTCGAGCCCATCATCACTCGAACGGCACAAGTGATTGACGATGAAAAAAAAACTGAGTTAATTAAAGACTGGCAAATAAAATGAAAAATAACAAAATCGATAAAAATGGAAAATTGAAAAACGGTATCCACACCGTTTTGTTTAAAAACGGTGCCATTGACAACGTGGGCGAATTTCAAAATGGCGAAAAAACCGGCGAATGGAAATATTATTTAGCCAACGGCAATCTCAAAGCCAGTGGCCGCTACAGAAACGACAAACTGGTAGGCGAATGGACCTGGTATCGAGAAAATGGTGAGCTTATGCAAACAGGCAGCTTTGACACCGATCAGAAAAAAACTGGCCTGTGGAAGCGTTATCATGCAAACGGACAGCTCAGCGATCAAGGTCAATATGTGGCCGACAAAAAAGTGGGCGAATGGCAAATCTATGACGCATCAGGCAAACTGATCAAAAGCGTTCAACATAAATTGCCTGCGGCAAACAGTCTTTCTTAGAAGTTAGCGCTTCAGTCAGACAAGACAAGACAAGAAAAGAAAAGATTGACCGGTGATTAAAATCACCGGGGTTGGTCACCAACCTTGGGCAGATAAAAATCTTGCATGCGACCTTCGTCAATAAAAGAGCCAACTGGTTGATAATTATCTTTTACCGCTCGAATCACTGATTCATCCCAATAATAATGAGGCTTAAGCAGACAGCCGTCACGCGCATTAAGCACAAGGGCACCATACTCTCTGGCCTGGATGCGTTTTTTTATATCCTTCATTCGCTCTTCGAGCAAACCAGGCGTGGCTTGCCAGGTTTGCAAAAAAGTGGCAATATCAACGAACTCAGGTCTGGCGTCTAAATCAATGGCAACAGAGCAATCTTCGCAAAGCATCAGCCCTTTGTTGAAGGGCACAGAGCGCATGATTTCACGAGCGTTGATCATGGGAATTACAGACTGATTGAGCCTTTCGCTTAAATCACTGATTACATAGATACCTACAGCCACACAAATAAAAATCAGAAGGAGAAAACGCCGTTTTGTCTGATCTACCGCTAGTGCCAGCAACCAGGCGCAACAGAATGCGGACACCATTGTTTCGTCAACATTGGCAAATTCAGCGCCCAGAGAATAAAAAGCCAAGATGCTGGACAAAATAAATAAAGTTGAAATTAGAGCCAACGCTGAAAGATGACGGCGGTAAGGCCCCTGGCGCTGTTCACTATCACGAAAATAACCGGCAATAATGATAAACAAAGCCACTGGAGTCAATAAAAATGGTAGCCAGTTAGAACCTAGCCAGAGCAAATGCTTATGCAGAGCGTGCCATTGAAAGGGTGCCTGGGCGGCAAACAACATGTGATTGAGAAAACCACCGGCGGTGGCATTGTTAATCAACCAGGTGGTAACAATAATAAGAAAAGAACTGAGCCCCATGAACAAAAGTGATAGACGCCACTGTCTACCGATGATTAAAGCTGCAGCAATCGCCGGCACCACCACCAGTGCAGCCTGTTTGGTAAAGGCGGCTGCAAGGCAGAGAGTGGCAATAACAATCAGTCGGGGCAGCCGAAATATGTTGTCATCTTTGGGCTTACGCGCCAGCACGAGATATTGCTGGATTGCCAGCAACACAAAAGTAAGGGAGAGCATATCTACTCGCCCTTTGAACGAATAAGACCAAATTGTCCAGAATGATGAGAATATCAGTAAACCGATAATGCGCGCTAATTTTGAACAACCACTTAGGGCAAAGATGCGGTAGCTGGTTACCAGACTGACAATGAAAGCTCCCATACTGAGCATGCGCATGGGATAAAAGGCCGCACCCGTGATTTTGAAGAGCCAACCGAGCAAGGCAAAATAAACGGGTGGATAAACCACGCATTGCCAGGGGTGCGAATATAAGCGGGCAAAATCGTAGGCATTTCTGTTTTCGGAAAGGGCCAGAGCCGCCCACATTGATGAGCCTTCTTCACCCAAGCCATAAGGTGAAGCCAGAGATAGTGACCAGCCCTGATAATAGAAAAAAACCAGCAGAAAAAAAAGAACGCCGACAAGTGGCCAGTGCACTAAGTTGTCGAGTCTGCGATTTGCCGCTGTTGCCACTATTCGCTTGTCATCCTTGTAGTATTATTCTACAGATTTGATGATAATCGATTATTCTCCAATAAACTTGCGCTTCTATATGACTTTTGCCTCACTGATAAAAATTCTGCTGGCCTCATCCGCTCTGGTTCTTGTTTGCGCCCAGGCTCCGGAAGCAGCGGCGAAAGCTCGCCAGAATGCAGACAGGGCCGAGCCGAAGCACGAGGTAAAAACTAAAATTATCAATTTTCCTGGCGACAGCAGCTTTGGTGATTTGCAATATAGAATCAGCCCCGAAAGCGAACAGGAGAAATTGGTGCCCGCCAAAGGTCAGGTAAAGATACCCACCCAGGCAAAAATAATGCTGGAACCTTCCACCTTCCTGCTTCGCAATGCAAACTTAATCAAAGCCTGTAGCGACACCATAAGCGGTATCACAATTTCCGGTGAGCCCGGCAAGAGCATTATGGCGCCCTTATCAGGCAACAAATCGATTGAGACCGTGCGAGTAAAAAATGCGAGTCTTGATGCCTCTTTAATCACCTTTACCAATTCCTTGCCTCGCTTGAAAAATCTGCTGCTTGATTCAATCGGCAACGGAAAGGCAGCGGACCAATTCAAATTTATCAAGCAACTCGAATCTGCGAGAGTGAGCAGTGATAGCGTTGCTCCAGTGCTCACGCTTATAGCTGGTTCGAAACAAGTCAAAAAAATCGAAATCCACAACACTAAACTGACAAAGAAAGATTTCCAGTTGTTACAACAGCTGCCTGCCTTACAATTTCTCAGCATTCAGAATACGCAATATCCTGATTCTGCCGTTACCAATTTGCCTCAGTTTAAGGCTCTGAGAATTCTCTGGCTTGGTTCCCGGCCCTGGAGTACAAAGACTGTAGCACCATTGAAGCAACTGAAAAATTTGAAAGAATTGCATGTTCAATTTAATGAAGAAGATATTTCGCTCTTGCGCGAAGTGCATGACGCACTACCTGAGGTGTGGGTCGATTGAGGACGAGTTATCAAAACCAAACCGATAACAAGCTGAAAAATACATTCCTGGTATATATCGTAATTGCCTACGCTACTCAAGGTATTGCTCAGCATTTTTGCTTGATTGCTCAACCTCTTGAATATTATCTACTCAAAGATCTGAACATGAATGCCGCTCAGGTAGCGGCACTACTTTCGGTGCTAATGGTGCCATTCATGATTAAACCGATTTTTGGCATTCTTAGCGATACTGTGCCTCTTGCCGGCTATCGCCGCAAGTCATATTTGACTCTGGTCTATGCCTTGAGCGGAGTGTTTTACCTGGCCGCCGCGGCTAGCCACTCCCTTAATTTGCTCATAGTTGCCCTGTTTTTCACCGCCTCAGGCATGGCTGCCGGCACGGTAATTCTCTGCGGCCTGACTCTCGAAATGGGCCGCCCTGACGCTGAAACGAGAAAATTTCAAGCCATTCAAGCGGTGGGTTACTATTGCGCCAATATTGTTTCCTTTCTGCTGGGCGGATATCTTTGCGGACATTTTGCGCCGCAGACCGCCCTGGCCAACGCAGCTTTAATTGCATCACTACCCTGCTTTCTAACTGCGGCAACAAGTTGGATTTTAGTCAAAGAAAAACAATCAGCTGGTATTAAAATTTCGCTGGCGGCAATCAAAACTCAATTAGCAAAGTCGCAGTCTCGTGCCCTGCTCTACGTTTGTTTGTTCATGTGCTGCTGGAGTTTCAGCCCTGGATTCGGCACGCCTTTATATTTCCATCAAACCAAAGATCTGGGTTTCAGTCAGGTTTTCATCGGCCAATTAGGTGCTCTATTTTCGGTAGGCATGATACTGGGATCACTTTTTTTCCGCTTCTTTCTCGACAAAAAATTAAGCCCTCAAGCACAAGCAAAAGTAGCAGTTGTAATTGGTGCTACCAGCACACTCGGCTATTTAATGCTTGGAACGGCTGCATCAGCGGTGGCTTTAGAGACTTTGCGTGGCTTTGCCGAAATGATAGCCATTCTTTTAGTTTATGGACTGGCAGCCGATGTCAGCCCTAAAGATTTTGAGAGCACGACCATTGCTGTGCTCATTGCAGCGTACAATATTGCCGAGCAAATCTCCATCAATATCGGCGCGTCGCTCTACACTTATGTTTTCAAAGACGGATTTGCGCAGTTAATTGTAGTCAGCGCCATTGCAACTTTAGGGTGCTGGCTTTTGATTCCACTTTTACCGCAAAAAGATCAATATGCTGAAACCGTTGTACCAGGCTAGCCAACGTGTTTGCGCGCTTCGTGCAATAGTTGTTTAAGCGGTAGAGTAAAGCTAACCGGCAGGTCAATGCCCGGCAATTTTGTAGAAGCTTCCATCACTACTTGCTTATTTTCGTCATAACGCAAAATTGCAGTGCCATTAATCGGCACTGTTTGCTTGCCTAAAAAAGTTTTGAACCGCACTGAAAAACCTTCGTTAATGTTGCACCGCAGGCCACTCTTCTCAGTATCAACCAGAGCTTGAAAATGAACGCGTTTGGCAATACAAACTGATTCGATTTCAACAAAAGGTGCCACGCTTTTTTTAAACGGCATATCTTTTTCTTTTTTGATGCGAATATCAACTTCAATTTCGGCCGGAGGTTTCGGCACAATATTGAATGACTCAACCTCACTCAATTCTTTTGTCAGATCGTTGACCATGTCGATAGCCGATTGCACACCACCGACGCCGTGCTTCGCAATGCGATTTAAAGACTGCCAGGCGCCGCCAAAAGCAATTTGAGCAGCTGTACGATGCTCAGGTCCAAACATGTCTTGCAGTTTGCGCTCCATCTCAGCATAAAGCAGCCTGCTCATTTTTGCTGCTTCGCTTTCCTGGTTACCAGTCATTGGCTATTCTCATTTGCTCCCATGCTTCCATCTTTCATGCTTCTTGCTTCGTTACTTCCAAGATTCATTACTTTCATGCTTCATTCTCCCATTCTTTACCTTCCGCCGCTTCGCTTTCCGGTTAAACTTATAATCTGCAATCACACCTTTCATCGGGCCTAATATGACAGTCAAGCTTCCTGCACACGCCTATTTAGACGAAAAAAACATTGATTATGAAATTCGCGGTTTTGCCGATAGCACAGAAAAGGGCGCAGCTAATGTAGCTCAAGCATTAGGCTTTCGCGAGCGCCAGATGGTCAAAACCCTCGTATTCGGCACCGATCGCGGTGACTACGCCTTGATAATGGTGGGCGGTGATCAAAATGCGGTATCGGGACTGTTAAAAAAAGCACTGGGGTCGCGCAATATTTCAATGGCAAAACCTGAAATTGTGCAACAGATCACTGGCTATGTCATTGGCTCCATTCCTCCTTTTCACTGGCAGCCAGAGGGTTTTTGTTCGATTCTCGAAGCATCGCTTATGGACGAAGAAATACTTGGAGTTGGTGCCGGTGTCTGGGGCAATGAAATTCTCATCACTCCTGCCAATTTAGTGGCAGCCACTCAAGCCCGAGTTGTAAATCTAACCAACAAGCCTCTGGCTGAAAGTGGTGCCTGATTAGTCGTTGAGAAATTGAGCGACAAGGTCAGCCAACTCGTTAGGCGAGCTGAAATTAATATTGTGTGGCCCTTTAGGCACCACCACGAGCTTTGCGTCAGGTATTAGACTGACTACTTGCTCACACCACTTTTGCGGTGCCAGCGGATCGTTTTCGCCGCGTGCCACAAGAGTTTTCATTTGCAGCAGAGGTAGTCTCGGTAAATAATCATAATCAATCATGATTTGAGTAGTCTGCATGCCCCGATGCCAGCCAAGTTCGAGCATATCTACAAACAGCACCCAATACATTTTGTTGTTTTCCAGAATACCGTCCCAAAATAATCGCAATGCTTGTTGAAATTTAGTCGGAGCAGCTGGATCGGATGCGGGCCCGGTTAAAACGAGCCTCTCTACCATTTGCGGATACCTTAACGCCAACTCGACTGCAATTTCGCAACCATAAGAGTTAGCCAGCACCACCGCTTTTTCTAGACCAAGATTTTGCATCCAGGCGTGTACAACTTCTGCTTGTTCATGCACCGGCAGGGCATCTTTAGGCTTGGTACTGGCACCGTGACCGGGCAAGTCGGGCACGTAAATGACATAATCGTTGGCCAACACTTTCGCTACCGGCAACAAATACTGGAGCTGGATTTCGCTAATGGCAAAAAAGTTTGTAGGGGCATCCTTTTTGGTAAAGTCTGCAAAAAAGACAAAGAAAAAAAAGAAGGTTGGTCCGCCGATTAAGCGAACCAACCTTGAGTGTCGTTCAAGAGAGTATCTGACTGTGGCCGAAGTAAAGGCTCTTATTGATGCTGCCAAAAATCTCGGCAGATATGGCTTTCGAGATTCCCTCCTTATCCTTATCACTTATCGCCATGCGCTTCGAGTGAGCGAGGTCACCGACTTAAGATGGGATCAGGTTGATCTCGACCAGGCGAGGCTGCACGTGAACCGACTAAAAAACGGAGAGCCCTCGGTCCATTACCTTGAAGGTGATGAACTTCGAGCCCTCCGCAAATTGCGCCGCGACCAAATGCCATCGCCTTTTGTCTTTTCTTCTGAGCGTCAGGGGCCGCTGTCTGCCAACGCCGTGTTCAAGATTGTTCAGCGCGCCGGCGTCGAGGCTGAGCTCGAGCTGTCGGCACACCCTCACCAACTGAGGCACAGCAAAGGTTACCAGCTAGCTTCAGCAGGCATCGATACACGCGCCATACAGGGCTACATGGGCCACAAAAACATCCAGCACACTGTTCTATACACCCAACTGAGTCCAAAGCGTTTTAAGGGCTTCGGCAAGGATGTGCGGTTATGAGCCGAAGTGGGTGCTCCCAGAAACTGATACTGAAGCCTACAAAAACCTCCGAGAATAAACATTTTGGTTGAAGCAAATTCTGCGCGAAAGTAAGTTGCTGTTCGACTGCCATTTTGAAGAATAGCTCAGGAGACCTGCTGTTAGAGTGCCGAAGTCAGCAACTGCTTCAACAACTCTGGTTGCTAATATCAGGCTTTGTTGGATGGGTAAGAATGTCGCCAACTTTGGGATCGCAATATAGTCCAACGTTAGTTTTGAAAATTATTGGTAGCCCTCCAGGGGTGGCGAAATTACAGCCGTAAGGCGTGCACAGTTGACGCGCTTGCCGCCAAGTGCTACGCTGCAAGAAAGCCCGAGGATGATCATGCCATCTAGAGCAAGCGAACAAAATATTTTGGCAATAGATGTCCTGAGTAAATATTTTCAGGATGTCGGTAATGATGTGGAAACAGCGCGCTTTTATGCTGACACGCTGGGACCGGAGGGAACAGCGTATCTACTCGAACGCATAACAGGCACAGTGACAGCAAGCGCTGAAACACTTGATCCCAGCTTGATTGAATTTATTGGTGTTCAGAACTTTAGCGATAAAGAAAAAACGACCTTAGAAATAAACAGCTTATATAACTACTTCAAGCGCAGACGTGAGCTATTGGCTAGTTCTATAGGTTCTGTTGAAGCAGCGGAAATGCTGGCTGTGTCAAAACAAACGATTCATGACCGCATACGAGAAAAAAAATTGATTGGTCTGGTGGAATCAAACGTTATGCGTCTTCCTCTATTTCAGTTCGATCCAGCGGGTCCAAATGGGGCTGTAGCAGGATTAAGCGAGGTTCTGAAAGAACTTTCGGGAAGCTTACTTGGTAAAATCTCGTGGCTCGTAAGCGCTAACGCCGTATTAGATAACAATCCACCCGTAGAAGTTATGAAACGCGGAGATCTCGAAAGGGTCATCATTGAAGCACGCTCTGTTGGGGTGGCTTAGATGGTTACAATAGCTCCGCCGCCACCAGTCGTGACACCAAATCCACTGTGGTATACAGCCGAAGCAGGAACTCGATTTGTTCGCATGTACGATCCTTCGCGTTTCGATGCCAAACCAATCGGCTTTCGAAATCATGGACCCCACAAGCGTTTTGACCACCATAAAGCCGGAGAACCCGCAGAAGATCCAGAGCATACAATTTTGTATGCTGGAAAAAGTTTCGCAGGTTGTCTAGTTGAAATTTTTGGCGACAACAGGGTTGTGCAGTTCGGTAAATGGGAGATTGTTGTCTTCGAAATTGAGCGTGATCTGTCTCTTTTGGAGCTCAGAGGCGATGGTGCCATGAGGGCAGGATCGGTAGCGGCCCTGTGCAAAGATTCTGATCACTCTCACAGCCAAACTTGGTCTCGCTATTTTTATCAAAACCAGTTCCTCTATCAAGAGAGCGATGGTTTGATATTTGGCAACGCACACAATGACGAGCTGGCATTGGCGTTATACGAGCGCTGCGAGAGTAGCCTGAAGCTGATTAGTAATACTCCACTATCTAGCAAAAACCTTAGAAGTACGCTATTAAAACTGGGAACAGAACTTGGTTTTGTAATTGAACCGGAAGGAGACAATTGATATGAGTCCGGGAAAAATGCTATCCGCTACTAGCGGAATGACTATTTCAGAACAGTCTCGAAAGTTGGCTGTTCAACTAATTCGCCATCAATCGCAGGGCTAAATCAAATTAGTAAGCTGGCTGGAGCTAGCTGCAAATTTGATCCTGGCGTTTCTCTAGTAACTAGTCATTTTGAACAAGCAATGAAGCATTCAATAGCCAGCAGTGCGGTCTGGGAACGACAACAAAAAACTTCAGACAACTTTCGCCCTTCAATGCAATTAGCAGAAAAGTTAGGCGGAATAGGCGGTGTAGGCGGCTGGCACAACGTTAGCTTTAACAAGTCATTCGTCAAAGAGATGGATTATGGAGTCACTAGCAGACTGGCAGCAGGTCACTTTGCCGATGAAATTTTCTCTAGTAAAAAGCTTTCAAATGCAGCAGGAATGTCTAGACTTCTCGGTGGTCAATCTCCAACACTTCTGAATAGCCTGAGTTCGCAAAAGCTTGAAGCCATGAACCTAGTCACAGACCGTGTAAATTTGATTGGCGGTCACCATTCAGTGGTATGCAACCGAAGGCTATATTCCTAAACCGGAAAAAGTTGGCGCCGAAGCCTTCTATGCGCCATCAGCCCAAATAAGCTCGCGTATCAGAGTTATTCAAACCCTACAAAAGCGCTTCGAACTAAAACTGAGGGAAATAAAGGTAATTGTCGAGAAGCAGGCTCAATCTGACTGGGAAACAATATACAACCTGCTTACTGCGCTACAGGACCACTTTCCTTACACGGACTGCGACTTTAACGGAAATGAGTACGTATGCCCGAAGGGCTCAAACATGGCAAAGATAATCTGCCACAAGCTCAAAGTTGTCGCAGTTGATGAAATATCACTGGCGGATGCCGAGGAAGAATACGACCGGGTTTCAAATGATGATCCAGAAGCTCTTAATGATGAAATGCCTTTCTAATGCCTCACTTTGTCTACATTGACGAGTCAGGAACTATGGATCACCAGGGCGTGATGAGCGTCGCTGCGGTCGTTTTCGAAGGCGCACACTCGGCTCAAAATCTTCACGATCAGGTCATGAAGGCCCTGGACCCTCAATATTATCAACTGGTCAAGCGACTGAAGAAAGAACGGAAACCAGCCAATGAGATGCCACACCTGCACTTTACTGAGTTGAACGACGACCAGAAACGCACGGTCGCTTCCCGGCTGGCGAAGGCTAAACTGAGTATTTTTACTGCCAGTTACTTTCATGAGCCTACCCCCAAGAATCATGATGCCCGTTTTGCCATCTATACCGAAGTCGTGAAAATGACTATCCGTGACACCTTGGAGGATCATAAGGAACTGGTAATTGCCATCGGCAAACAAGGCGGCTGGCAAAAGTATGAACGAGACTTCCGTGCTCAGCTGCGCCCTTTAGTTGAAGAATTGACGCGAAGTGGCAACTATCGAAAGGCCGACTTCATCCTGCTTCCAGCAACAAAACCGGGCATTCAGATTGCCGACTTCTATGTGGGCACAATCAGAGATCTACACAAATCAGACGCTGATTCTTTGCCGGTTGCCTGTGATTTGCTCCGGCAGCAATTTGTTACCAAAAGAATCTATACCCTGGCGCTGACATCAAAAAAAGAGAGGTGAGACTTGCGCCCCACCTCTCCCAATACTTTGTGTCTGCTCTACCGACTTTCCCCTTTACGGGTGGCCTCGCTATTCCGCGACGCAGCAGGTCCAGGCTTATGACACTGGTTTTGTATCAACAGCATAGCAAGTTCTTAGCCCAAGTCCAGCCAACTTAATTATTTGACAACCCTAGCCCCATCCTATCCCGCTGAGCGGAGGCGGCCCTGGCCCCCCTATCCGTGTGGCGCTTCGAGCTTAGCCTAGTCAATTTGATAGAGCCGCAGGCAAGACTACCATGACAACTGTGAATTTGCGCGCTTTTTTTCTCCTTTTTTCTGGCATTAAAGTCCGAAAATTTTGCGAGTTATTTTTCGCATTATTCGCCCGTCTAGCATTCGGGCGACGTAGATGGAAATTTAATTCGCAAAAATTTGCTGAGTAGGCATAGGCGCGTCGCCGCGCCCAGCCCCTCCAAGAACCGGACTTGATACTTTCGCATCATCCGGCTCGCGCATCCAGCTCGGTTTTACCCCGAGCTTTTTCTTTTACTCGCGGTCGTTTCTGTTTCGTCTCACGTCTGTTCGTCCAGTATTCTTGAAGATTGGGATTGTCAGGGCTAGCGCCGCTTCTCACTTTGATGTGCCGTTCAATCTGTACGGCTCCGACACCGAAGAGGAAGAGTTTTTCGTCGCCAGTTTTTGCAAAGAATGTCCAACTCACATTGTTGTGTGAAGTGAAATATTTCTTCTGCACCCAGTATTTCCCTTTCTCGCGGTGGCGTCGCAGGCACCACTTCCAGAGCATTCTCCAAATCTGGCTCGATACAAACGAGAGGACTTGTTTTGAAACAACATGCTTGTAGTTGTTTGACCAGCCACGCAAAATGGGATTTAAATGTCGGATGACAAATTCTGCTGTAACCTGCTTGTGTTTGTTCAGCCACGAGCGCTGGTTTGAGAGGAAAGCTAACACCTTTTCCTTTTGCGGCTTGATGAGGCATTTGCCTCGATACCGCCTGATTGAAAAGCCAAGGAAATTGAACCCATCGTCAATGTGTACAATCCTCGTCTTTTCTGGATGGAGTGCTAAGCCTCTCACTTGCAGCCAATTAGCAATGACGGCCTGGGCTTCTTCAATCTTTTCACGAGAGCTTGCGCAAACGACAAGGTCATCGGCGTAACGGACGAATCCGTAGGCCGGGCCTAGCTCTTGCTGCAAACCGTGGAGCGCGACGTTTAACAGCAACGGAGAAATAATTCCGCCCTGAGGTGTGCCGCTTTCCGTCTCGTAAAAACATTCTGCCTCTACATAACCTGCTTTCAACCACTGCTTAATCAGCTCTCTGCCCGGTAAATGGCTGATGCTCTGAAGTATGTGGTCATGTGAAATGTTGTCGAACGCACCTTTGATGTCGGCGTCCAAAATCCATGGACGCTTTCCAGAGCCACGCAAAAACAACCAACAATGCTCAATGGCATCGTGGATGCTTCGACCCGGCCTGAAGCCGTAGCTGTTTGACTCAAATAGAGCCTCCCGGTGCGGTTCATATGCGTTCTTCATCATCGCTTGTGAGACTCGATTTCGAATCGTCGGGATGCCGAGTGGGCGTTCCTGACCCGGCTTGCCGGGCTTTGGAATGTACACCCGTCTGGCCGGTTTGACCTTCCAGAGCGTATGCTTACCCATTCGATTGACCAGAGCGATTTTTGACTTCGAGTCTGGAGCTAGCTCACCATCAACTCCGGCCGTTTTCTTGCCTCGGTTGATTTGAGTGACTCTTCTCACAGATGCGAGCAGATTTAAGTAACTGCGCAGCATTAGTTTCATGAGGCTGCGCACCACATTCCACTTTTGCTCGCGCGTTGCACGAAATATACGCTGCCTCAGTTTTCTGATAGACTTGTCGATTAGTTGCCAGTTGATTAGCTCCCAATCTAAATTCTTACCTTCTGCTCCGATACCATATCCGGTTCCATCTTTCACAGTCGTTTGAATCCTTTGCTTTGCAATTTCGCGGGATACTCTCTGGAAGTCTGCCGCCTTTCAGCGTAGGTTATTTACCCTATCTGAGCTATTACAGCCCAGCATTCGCTTTTTCCAGAATCCGTTACGTCCTGGGCAATTAGCCGTTGCTTGCGCTCCGATTACTCGCTGAACAAGCGAGAGCCCATGACGCTTACCCGCACCATTCGAATTATCACGGAACTTTCGATGATTTGCTTTCGCTAACCTTGCCCGTCTCCCTTTGGAGCTAGACTCACTTGTGGCTCGGAGTTTCGCCCCTTTCGTGCCCTTCTGTTAACCGTGTTCATCACTTACTAACGGCGTGGGCGGAGTCAGAGACTCTCTTACGGAGGGACAGAGCAAGGAGGGGCTCTGAGATGTAATCTGATCAATTAATCGACCTCGTGTCGATGAGGAAAAACAATTCGCAAACTCAAAAGTGTCACACCCATCACAATGACGATTGAAGCCCAGCATCGAGTTGGTAGAGCGCGTTAACTCTTTACCGTCATGCCCATTCGAATATGAGTACGGCTGGTGTGTTTGAAACCAGCGTCGAATTCTGGCTCACTCTGCAATCGAACTATGAGGTTGCGATGCTAGATTGCCTATTCCAGCGCCACCATCCTGCCAGGCTCAATAAGGCAACCAGCGCACCGATAGAAATTATCAGGCCAAGCTTGAACATCGGTGGCTGGTAGATGAATTCAACTTTTGATTTGCCGGCAGGTACAAAGACGCCGCGTAAAACGTAGTCGCAGCCATGCGCTTCCACCGACTTTTGATTGACCTTTACTGTCCAACCCAGATATTGGCTATCACTAAGAATTAGAAAAGCAGAGCGGGAGGCATCGATTTTAAGGCTTATCCTATCAGCTTCGACAGTCACAAAAGACATTTTAGACTTGAGCGGTCCAATCTCATCTTTGGTGGCATACCTTACAAGATCATGATCTACAAGTTCATGATCTACAAGAGCAGTATTCGCCGGGTTAAATACCTGTCCATCAGGCATTCTTGACGTTTTGATTGTAGTTAACACTTGCGCAGCTGACATTGTCTTCACATCTGAAACAAGCCAGGCCCGCGGCATAGCACGAAGATTTTCAAATATAGAAGCCTCTCCGCTGTCTGCCATTTTCTTCCAGATAGCCTTACCGTCAGCATCTTTGAGACTTAGCAGGCGCTCGTCTCCCCCAGCGCAGGTAGCGTAGCGAATGGCAAGAATATCAAAGCAACGATCGGCGGCTGTGTAATTCCAGGGCACCCTCAAGAAGCCACCCTCTGTCATGTTCAGCAATTGACTGTAGCGCGAAAATATCAATGGCTCATAGCCGCTGGCACTATCTACCTGCCACAAGCGCGAGATATTGCAAGGAATTTCATCAGGGGTGCCGGAAGCACCACGCACAGCCAAAATACGTTGATGATTTTTTTCTAGAAGCGGCGCCAGACTTGACACTGTTGCTACCGGTTGCAAACTTGCGGCAGCAGGCGAACTGAGGCGCCAGCGACTCTCACCTGCGTACCAGCCGGTGGTGGCAAGGTCTAGACACAGTACAAAAGCGAGAAAGATCTTAGCCCAAAGCAGCTTTTGACCGGCCACACCGGCATACTTCCAAAAATAAATTACGGCTGCAGCGCTCAAAGCAAAATAAAGACATTGCAATCCCAGAGCCGCATTAGCCCACGGAAAAACACTAAAATTTGCAATGCCTTTCGATACTGCTTGAGTTACAAGAGCACTCTGAACAGTGGTGGCACCAACTAAAATTACTATCAAACAACAGGCGTTTAAAAACAGCGAGTTAGTCAGTGCCCGTCCTTTCAATTCACCCTTCAGACAGGCGGCTGTAGCCAGGCCAAGCAAAATTGCAGTGGCAAGAGCACTGTAAAGCAAAGTGCGATGGAGGCAGCGGAAAGATCCATACTGAGGTATGTGATAAACAAGCCAACCAAGCGGTGTGGCATCGCCAAAGGAAAGCAAAAAAGCAACCACACCAATAGCCAACCAGAACCATATCAGCACATTTTTTCGCACGCTCATGACTGCGGCTGCCAGCACCATGGGAATGAAACCGAGATAAACAAAACTTGTATCAGCAGCAAAGGCCGCAAAGCTTGGAATATTGATGATGCCACCACTAGCGCCACCAAACAAATAAGGAAAATACAGGCCGGTGGCCTGTAAAGGCATCAAACTAAAGGCGAGAAAATCTTGAAAAGAAAAATTAGCCCGGCCACTAAATGATGCCAGCTCTTTAGTCGGTAAAAGCTGTACCGACGCCATGGCCAGGCCTAAAAAAAGTGTAGTGCCGCAGCACATAAAATATTTTCTTTGCTCAGCAGAAGCCAGTGGTCGATGGCAGAACCCACGCAATAAAATATAGAAAAAACAAAGAGCCAGGGTATAGCAACTGTGTTGCATGTGCCCGCAAAAAATCATCAAAGTCACAGCCAGCGAGGCACTGACAAACCATTTGACAGTTAAACGCCGGGCTAGATTCTCAAAGGCCAGGAGCAAAAAAGTAAGCCAGAAGGCATTGTGCACCACATGCATGTGGTTAACTTCGCTGAGCAAGTAACCACTAAAAGTAAAAGCCAGAGCAGCCATGAACGAGCTGTACCAGCTATTTGTCAGCACTAGCATATATTTATAGAGAAAAAATCCCGCAAGCACGTAGCCTAAAAGCACATACAGATTCCACCCGGCCGGCAAATGAGCAAAAATAATGGCTGGTGGATAGAAAAACTGCACCAGTGGATCTGCCACCAGGGGAAAACCAGCGCAGAGATAAGTCGTCCACAATGTGCGCGCACCAAAGAAATTAGGCAAATTCTGATAAATGCCGTCATCGGGTGCCAGCAAACGACCACTAAAAAATACAGGAGCGAACATTGCTGTCACTAGAGCCGTAAGCAATGCAAAAGTGATCAGATCGTCTCGCCAACTGGCGCTGGCTGCGGCGCTACTAGACTGGTCGGGTAAAATTTTGAACTGGTCGAACGGCATTTTTACCCCCTGCATTGACTTTACCAGGGTAATGGAAAGTGCTCTCTTCTTCACCAAATAAAATATGATCCACAGCTTCTACGCCCTGCATCAGTGAATGATCCTGATTCGATACCTCATATTTCCAGGCGCCAAAGCGGCCGCGACTGAAAATATTATGCGCTCGCAATTGAGGCTCGATGACATCGAGCAACTGATCGCGCCCAAGAAATGGAGTAGGATAACCGTGCTCAATTCGCAAATGCCATTTTGATTTTATCTCGGTATCAGGCGCAATCATTTTAGCCCAACGGGCGCCCCCTATGACATCGTCCACAATGGTCGCAGCGTTGACGGCTTTATCAGGTGACTCTGATACTTCACACATTAGCGACCAGTGTTCGCCTTCAGCAGGAACGTTGTGAGGGGAGTAGCCTGAAAAAACCGTGACCCGGTAAAAAGGGCACTGCGACTCAGGAAAATAAAGCCACGATTTCGCTTGCAGCTCCACAGGCGGCGAGCCTTTCATTCCGATGCCAACGATGTGTACACTCGAATATTTAAATGAGTCGGCGTCGGCTTTAAGATGCTGCAGATCTGGCGAGCTTGAAACTAACAAGTTTAAAGGCATAGTTGAAATCAAATATTCATATTCGATTATTTCACCAGAAGCCAGATGGGCAATTCTATTTTTCGCTTCAATTTTAACTACGCTTTGATTATATTTCAGACACTGAGGCGGCAAGCGATCGGCCAGAGCACGCCAGATGGCTCCGGTGCCACCATGCAATGGATACCGAAATTGAGCGTTCGGCCCCCAGCCGCGATCATCTTTTTGATTGACCACAGAATGCAAAACTTTCATCATATCGACGGTGGCTACGCGCTCACCGACCCAGTGAGCAGATAGTTTAGCCGGGTCGTATGCCCAGACTTTTTTGTTGTAGGGAATGAAAAATACTTCCGCCAGCCCTTTGCCGAAACTACGTTCTATCCATTCCAAAAAGCTTTTGGGTGGCTGCTGAGCGCCGGCAGCGCGCAAGTTATTGACGTCGAGCAAGCCTTCCAGGCAGGCAAGTTGCTCATCGGCAGGCAATCGCCAGATATTATTTTGAAAAGGATAAGGCACAAAGCGCTCGCGCAAATACACCCAGGCTTCGCGATTGTGGCTCACCCAGCTGTCGCCCAGCAAGTCATCTAATAGTTTGTCAAAGTAATCATAGTGAGAGAAAATCACATGACCGCCTTTGTCCCAGGTAAATTGTGCCTCGTCTACCACTGAAGCAGACAATCCGCCGGCAACATCTGCACTTTCTATCAAAAGCCAGTCTTCTGCTTTTTTATAACCATGTTCGGCCAGTCGCCAGGCCGCGCCTAACCCTGTAGGGCCAGCACCGATAATAAGAAATTTGCATTTGGTGGTCATTGAGAAATTGTCCGGCGAAAGGCACCCAATTGCTTAAAAGCTTTGAGGCAAAATCTAATCAGCTTCATGTGCTTAATAGAAGAAGTGCCCGCCGGTCTTTCTCTGTGAGGCACAGTGATTTCTACCACTGCCGCCGCTTTGCGCAATGCAAAAACAGCCAGAAACAAAGACGGTGCCAGAGTGTCAGCCGGAATAAATTCACGTGCTTTTTGCCAGAGAGAGCTTTTTAGAATCTTGAAAGGAACATTAGCGTCTTTAGCATCAACACCAAACAAAGCCTGCAGAGCACCTTTTACGACTTTGGTGAGCAAGAGTCGACTGGGTGGATCATGCCTTTGCACCCGCACACCCATAACCAGATCGTGGTCAGGAGCCTCGGCCCAGAGTGCGTTGAAAGCCTCAATCGGTATCTGCCTATCGCTGTCGATTAGAAAAATAAACGCCCCTGTAGCATGTTCAATGCCATTGCGAAGAGCTGGACCGTGCCCTTGATTGACTTGAGTAATTACATGCAGGCGCTGGTCTGAAGCGGCCAGCTTAGCAAGAATAGCCGAAGTTGCATCTTTGCTGCCGTCATCTACCACGATAAACTCGGCACTACCCACGGTATCAAGTACTACTTGCTGCACTTCGCGCACAGCCTCTTCGATAGTACCTTCTTCATTGTAGGCAGGCATAACAACAGAAAGTTGAATTTCATTACTCATTCGATCTTCACCCCCGGCAATCCGGCCTTGAAGCGATCACGAAGCTTTTCGGGAGTTTTGTCATACACTATGAACTGCAGCGTCTTTAAATTTTTCATTTTTCTGAATAGCGGTATAAATTCCTCATCGAGACCACAATCTCTCATTTCTAACTCTTCAAGATTGTTTGATTGTGCCAGTTGACTGACAATACTTTTAGTTACCTTAAAATGCGAGATATCAATACTTTTTAGCCTCCTCATTCCAAGAATTAACTTTATCTTCTCTTGATCGAGGTCACAGCCAGACATATCTAACTCCTCCAGACTCACAGACTTGGCGAGGTGGCCGAGCTGGGCTTTAGTTACTTTGATATGCGAAATATCGAGGTTGCGTAAAGCTGGAAAACTGGCGATAGTCTTGTAGTCTTGATAGCTCAGAGGGCACCTGTGCACATCAAGCAATTCCAATTTTTTACTTGATGTGAGTTTGTCTAATATTGGAGAGAGATCTTTACCCCTGCTGAAGTAAAACTTCTCTAGATCGTCATAGCAAGATGCTTTGGCTAGAGCAGTACCAGCAATGGTGCTATTCGAAGCATCAAGCAATTTAAGGCCTTTGAACTTACTTAAGGACGGAATGCAATTATTGGTCAAATGCTTGGTGTTATAAAATTTTATTTCGGAAATACCGGGAATAGCCGTGCAAGCTTCAAAGAGAGCGTCGCTATCAGAATTTTCGACGAATCTTATGGCAGAGACGTCACCTTTGCGAAAACGTTTTAAATATTGTGGATATTTTGCCACCATGCGGGAGGGGATGAACATTAACCAATCGCTATGGTCAAACTCCAGGTGACCCTTTGCTTTAACAGTCTCCCATTTGCCCTCATCATTGTGCCAATAACTAATACTGCCGATCAAACAATCAGATGGAAAATCAAAACTTTTAACTTCGTCGCCTTTGACTCGCTTTATGGTGCAGTAGGGCGTCGTCTCACTGCGTGAACTGCCAGGTTCTTTATCCTCTTCAGCATCAATCTTCGCAGCTACGGGAACTGTCTTTTTAATCACGGGTTTAGCAATAGAAACTGCACTTTGTGACGATTTACTGACAAAAAATATTAAGGCAGTAACCGCAGCCGTGGCCAGTGTAATTACTAAAAAAGTCAGCTGAGCCGTTGGTAATTTAACCCTTTGAGGAATAGTCTGAACCCTCGCGATGGCACGGCCGGTCTGCAGCATATTTGCAACAGGAGGGGCATCCTGACCATCTGAGTCTGCCTCGCCAGGCTCAGTCGCTTCCACATCACCGACGACTAAATCTAACTCGCCGGTAATATTTTCGGAATCGTTTTCTACGAGATCAGATTCGACCACATTATCGTCGCCGAAATCATCGTTCTCAGAGTCTTCCTCATCAATGTTCTGATTAGGCAAAGCTTGGCCGGGCACTGCATATGGTGGCTGCGCCAAAGCTTCAATAGTACCATTTTGCAATATTGCCCACAAATCTGCCGCTACATGCTCCATGGTTTGATAGCGCTGCTCAGGTGCTTTAGCCATCATCTGCTCGACCACCAGCTGCACCGAGGCAGGATAAATCAGCACGCCGCCACTATCTGCATGATCACCAAACTTATTGATATCCGGCACTGGTGCGCTCTGGTGCATAAGCATAATGTCTACTGCAGACGGGCCTGAGAACGGCGCTTCACCTGTCAATGTTTCAAAAAGAGAAACACCTAAAGAATAAATATCGCTGCGAGAGTCGGTAGGGTAACCTAGACTTTGCTCAGGGCTCATATAATACGGACTGCCGACTATATCACCGTCGCGAGTCAACTGCTGTGATGCTTTATCGGCTTCAGCTGTAAGTTTGGCGATGCCAAAATCCACAATCTTGACACTGGCGCCCATGGCATCAGGCTGATTCAACAACATAATATTGCCAGGCTTAACGTCGCGGTGAATAATGCCTTTACTGTGAGCATAGCCAAATCCGCTGGCTGCCTGAATGAAAATCTGCAAAATGACGGGCAGAGGCGGCGGCCCCTGGTCGCGCAACCTCTCCATGAGACTCGCTCCATGTAGCAGGTCCATTACATAGAATGGCTGCTCCAGGCCATTTTCAGCCTTATGCGAACCAAAATTATGAATGCTGACAATGTTTGGGTGAAACATTTTTGCCACTGACTGCGCTTCCATTTGAAAGCGAAACCAGGCGGTGTCAGTGATTTGATCGCTGCGGAGAGTTTTCAGGGCGTACTCTTTAGGTAGGTCGACATGCCGCGCATGATAAACAAAACCCATGGCCCCACGGCCAATGTAGCCCATGATCACATAGGTTTTACCGACGATATCACCGGGCGAATATTCAGCGCCTGATGGTCCTACCATAACCAATCCTTAAAAAGAATGATGCAAAAATCTCGAACAACTCAGCTAGTCTTTAACGCAGCTTTTGCTCCAATGTTTGCATCAGAGCTTTTGCTTCAGCATTTCTACCGGCCACAACCAACTGCTGTATTTTAGCAACTTGACCCAGGTCAAACGGCAGTTTGCGCCCGCTGACAACAAATCGCTGCAATTGCGTTTGAAAACGCAAAACTTCAGACCGCACTCCCGTGGCGTAAGCCTGCTCGCGCATTTTTTCCTGGTCATTGAGCTTGCCTGAGAGGCTACCCACAAGAGTTTGCACCTGCGCTTCGTCTCCCGACCTGGCCGCATCTTCTACAGTCTGAAAATAGTCCAGATAAGCTTTGACATTGGTGCCTTTGCTTTTCAAACTTTCAATGCGACTCAAAAGCAATAATCTTTTGTCTTGCAGGGGCCCTGGGGCCACTCCAGTGGAGACTGCGCCGTCAGACCGCGAGGCAAAAGGAGAAACATTTTCTTTAAAAGTACTGATCTCAAGCGAGTCTAGAAAATCTTTTTGCCCAAGCTTACCGGCACCAAAAGATGCGATGTCACCTTTAGACAGATTGACTGAAGTATATTTCTGCTGCTCAAGGTCGGAAAATAGCACCTTGATCCGCAAAATTTCAGGAAATGAGTCCATTAACGCCTTGGCCATCATCACCGCATCGATTTTGCAGTCATTATCTTTAGCCAGTGGATTGCGCTTAGTAGTGACAATTGCCTCACGTTCGTTGTAACTGGCCCGCAACGGGTAATCAGCCGAAACCACACGAGCGTTACGCAAAATTGCCACCAGCTCAACCGGGGTCACCGCCCCTGTACTGAGGCTGGTCGGCGGTGTAACAGTCGGCTCTGGCGTAGGCGCTGACGGTGTTTGCTCCGCTTTGGCCGGCATAGCAAAAATCAGCAATCCTAAAGCTACATGCGGCAACCCTGCTCGTACTAACTTGATCACAATCAACTCCAGCTTGGTTTCAACGACTGCCTTTATATACCAATGCAGCCTCAGCAATAATCAACAGCCTGCTAAGTTAGGCTAAACTTAGCGGACGTTCACCCTCGCCTGAGACAAATATGTACGATATCGGTGGTAAATCTTTTTTTGACTTGGCCACAGATCCTGAGTTCTGGCTATATCTCAATCCGCATTTGACTATTTCGCGCGGCGGCAAGCCTACTGACCGATCCTTTGCCTTAGATCAGCAAGAGGCTCAGCGCACCCTTGAAAATCTCAAAGAGGAAGGCTTTTTCAAAATTGAAAATGTCATGGAAGCCAAGACGCTGCCGCCACTGGTGACCGCCGTCAAAAAGATTCGCGACGAACACTGGCCCACGCCCTTTCTCTTTGTCTATGATCAGTGCTGGCAACAGTTTCAACATCTAAACGGCTTGCTGGCTCAAATTCTTGGCAACGATTATAAAATGATGCCCGCCCTCTGGACCTTTTGCATTGAACCAGGAGGTCAGAGCGCCGGATTTATGCCTCACCGTGACCGCTCGCGGAGAAAAACCGTAGCTGCTGACGGTCGCACCACAGCCTTAAATATCTGGATTTCACTGACTGATGCCAGCCCAGACACCGGTTGCATTTACATTCTCCCCCTGCAATACGACGCTAACTTCCCCGATAATTTGCTCAAAGTCGGCGTGGCCAACTATCAGGATATTCGCGCTGTGCCAACAAAAGCAGGAGATATTCTGGCCTGGAACGAAGCGGTTTATCACTGGGGCGGCCGCAGCAGCAAGCACGGCGACTATTCGCGCATTAGTATTGCCGCCAGTTTTCAAAGAGCCGACTGCAAAGCTTTTGAAACTCCACTGATGAAACCGCTCGAATTGCCCTCATTCAAGCAAAGGCTTTCCTTGATTGCCAGTCAGCTACTGCGCTACCAAGCGCAAGCCGGCCTTTCACCGGTTTTAAAAGAGTTAGCGGTGCAACTGGCGGCCCTGGACGAACCGCTCATAGTTAATGACGAAGGCGGCCCATTTATTTATGACGCTCAGGGCGAAAAGTTGTTGAACAAAAGCACGTTCAAATAAAAAGCTTTGACCATTCTTTGAGGTGAAATTGACCATGACGAAGAAGCTAGACCTGAACAGCCTAGATAGTGCAGAAGGTCAGAAAACTATTAATATAACCCGCAGGCTATTTTTAGGCGGCGGGCTGGCAGCAGCAGGTTCTATTTTTGTCGGTACTTTCGATCCTGAAAAAGCACTGGCGGCCAATAAGACCAACTTCGACGCTGAAGCCCTGCGTCAAGCCGTGCAATGCGAAATTTCTGTACCAAGCGACAGCAATTTTAAAGACAAAGTTTACAGCGGATTGTGGAACAGACTCTATCCTGACCGCGCACCACAGGTAGTGGTAAACGTTAAGACCGACGCTGACGTCATGGCCGCGGTAAAATTTGCCAGGGCCCATAAAATGAAAGTTGTTGTGCGGGGTGGCGGCCACAACTGGTGCAGCCCTTCCTTGCGAAATGGCGGCATGATGATTGATCTCACACTCATGAATAAAGTGATTTCGATTGACGAAACAAAAAAAATCGCCATAGTCGAACCAATTATCAGCAATCGCGATATTCAAAAAGCACTCAACGCTAAAAACCTGGCATTCCCTTCAGGTCACTGTCCTCAAGTTAAACTAAGTGGATACCTGCTCAGTGGCGGAATGGCCTGGAACCAGGGCACATGGGGCCCAGGGGTTGGCAGCGTAGAAAAAATCGAAATGGTCACCGCCGATGGTGAACTGATTGTCGCTGACAAAGACAATCACAAAGATTATTTCTGGGCCGCCCGAGGATCTGGCGCCGGTTCTTTCTTCGTGGCCGTGCGCTATCACCTCAAACTTTATCCTTTGCCTAAGGCAATTATATGCAGCTCCTACTACTATCCGATGGCCGAGGCCGAAGCTGTTGCCAGCTGGCTCAAGGATGTGGCGCCAAAAATGAAACCATGTGTTGAGCTTTCATTCTGGCTGACAACAGCACCACCAGAGTTAGCCGACCAGACCAAAGCTGACAATGGCAAATGCGCTCTGGTAACCGCCACTTCTTTTGTTGAGTCGCAAGAAGAAGGCAATGCCGCTATGGCCATTCTCGATACTTGTCCGGTGATCAATAAATGTATGTTGAAGCCGCAAAACAAGCCTTACACTTTCCCTGAGCTTTTTGATTTCTCAGGGGCGTTGTGGAAAGCCGATATGCGCAATCAAGTTGAAGCCATGTTCTCCAACAGTAATCTCGACGAAATTATTAAAGCGACCAAAGAACACTTCAAGGTCGCACCTTCACCGGACACTGTATTTATGTACGCGGTTTACACAGGCTCTAATGTGCCGGAAAAACTACCAGACGCCGCTTTTTCAATGAGTGCCAAACTTTACGGCGGCCCCTGGACAATGTGGAAAGACAATGCCAATGATGCCGCTAACATCGCCTGGCATAAAAAAATGCTGACTCTGGTGGCACCTTACACACACGGTCACTACGTTTCTGAAACTGACACCATAACCTATCCGAAACATCTCGTGGAAAGCTATTCTCCTGCCAATTTCAAAAGACTTGGCGAGTTGCGCAAAAAATATGATCCCACAGGAGTATTCTTCGCCCCTAGCGAAGGGGTGAGCTGAACGGTAAATAGGGCAAAAAATTAGCGTGTTAATGAAAGACAACTAAAGAGATATACAAGTCTGAAAATGGCTACAAAAAATTCTTTCTCCTAGTGCCCCAATCGTCTTCCCTTTTTATTAGTATTTTTACCAGTGACGTTGTAAAGAGATGCAACTATTATCAATTTTGTCACCCGGCGAAAGCAAAGTTCACGAAGGAGAGATTTGCTCATGAGAGAAAAATCTACAAGCACATTGGTGCCGGAATCAAAAATCCGTGAGTTAACGGATGCCGCAGAAAAAGGGCACTATGGCACATTGACCAAATTCCTCAATAATCTACCCAGTGCAGCTGAGCGTGTTGACGTGCTGCAAAAAATCGAAAAGACAAATAAGGAGAACCGTTATAAAACCGGCAAATTGCCAAGATTGGCATTTGTCAGCCACACATTCAAAGATAGCGATTTTATCGACGTCGCTTTGATGAAAAAGAGCTCAGACTGGCTATTCCAAGATGATGTTCTTTATCGAGAATCAGTAATGTGGAATATTCCAGCCGCACTGGAGCTTCCTGTGGCTTGCATTGCCTGAAGGCAAAAAGCTGCGCACCATTACAAGCTGCGCACCATTGACGCCACCAAAAGCGAAGCCGAAATCAACTGCAAGCGGTAAGCAAAAGTAGAAGCGACAAAAACGCAGAGAAATTTTCAAAAATTTCTCTGCGTTTTTAACTTGGCGATTTACCTGACTTTGGTTTTTGTAGTTACCTTGACGCTCTTGGTCGTTGAAGCTGTAGCTAAACTGGCATTCAGCTTAGTGACACTCTTCTCAAGTGTGTCTACCTGTGCTTTGGGCCAACCAGCAGCTTCAGCGTTTGAAGTGGCCGTGACGAGGCGATCGGCTTCGGCGCCGAAGCTCGATGCTTGGGCAGCGGTGATCCAGCCTTTAGCCACAGCGGTATCAATTTTTTCGTGCAAATTGTGTAACCGTTCACGGAATTTGAACTTGACGCCTTTTTTTACTTCTACCGATTCACTACTGCTTGAGCCTGGTTTTCGCGTGGAAGTTTGAATCACAGTGGTGGAGCTATGCGTCAGTTCGTCGGCCAGACAGGGCACAAAAGGCGATGCCACCGCCAGTGCCACCATGATTTTTACAAGATTACGCATAGATTTGCCTCAAATAAGGAATGGACATATCCCTCCAATATATTCGCTTTGCAAGCCTTTGGCCCAAACTCGACCATTTTTACCGGTTAGTTTGCATTACCGTCGGGCTTCGAGATTCGGAACTAAAAGGCCTGAATCCAGTCTAGGTCTACGTAGTAAGAAAAAGGTGACACACCATGATTTACACGTTAATTTCTCTATTAGTCTTCTTCTGGATCGTTGGCCTGGTATCTCATGTCGGCGGCGGATTTGTGCACACGCTACTAGCTTTAGCTGTGGCAGTATTTCTTTTTGACATGCTCACCGGTCGCACAACCAGCGTTTAGTTTGACTAAAACTGTCCGGCAAAATAGCGTTTTAGATATGAGCAGGCCATGGCAATAGCGCCACGGGCTGCGGGAGTTTCGGCCAGGGCATTGAGCATGACAAAATCGTGAATAGTGCCATGAAAGCGCACGGCTTCAACTCGAACTCCGGCACTGATGAGCTTGTGAGCGTAGGCCTCACCCTCATCTCGCAATACATCCATTTCGCCATTGATTATCAGTGCAGACGGCAAACCTTGCAGCTGTTCCAGAGTTGCAAGCAAAGGCGAAGCCGTAGGCGCTTTTCTCACATCGAGGTCGGGCGCGTACTGATCCCAAAACCACTTCATTGCTTCCACTGTCAAAAAATGATCATGGGCAAATTCTTTGTATGACGCGTTATCAAACTGAGCATTGGTGACCGGATAGAAGAGCACCTGCGTGCCAATTTTCACACCACCTCGTTCTTTAGCCATCATGGTTAAAGCCGCGGTCATATTGCCACCCACACTGTCACCGGCCACAGCGAATTTGCCCACGTCTACGTTAAAGCTTTCGCTATTGGCGTAGACATATTTGGCGACAGCATAAATTTGTTCAATGGCAACAGGATATCTTGCTTCCGGAGAGCGTGAAAAATTCACATAGACAAGAGCCGCTTGCGCTCCCACTGTAAGATCACGCAAGAGCCGATCGTAAATCTGGCGATCGCCAAATACCCATCCTGCGCCGTGAGAATAAATAATTACCGGTAGCTTAGTGGTGTTACCCTGAGGCCTCATGATGCTGACGCCCACTCGACCGGCGTCGCCGAGGTCTAGCTCTCGATCTTCAATGTCGACGGGCAGCTTTTCTACGGCAAGGTCTTGCAAGGCCGTAAAAGCGGCGCGTCCTTCTTCAACAGGTATCTCGTATATCTTGGGCCCTTTTTGGGCATTGACTGTTTCGAGAAAGGCCTTTGTGGCCGGATCTATACCTGTCATTCTGATATTTATTCCTTATGTGTGCGGCTCTGGTTCAAGCCAGCGATCAAGTAAAGCGCGAAAATCATCAAGCAATATCGGTTTGAAAAGAAAATCGTCCATGCCCGAAGCCAGACATTTTTCTCTATCAGGTTCGGCCGTCATGGCAATTATAGGCAAATGAGGCCGACCTGAGTTTACTTGCAACTCTCGAATCGCTCGAGTTGCTTCCAGGCCGTCGAAATGCGGCATCTGCACATCCATCAGCACCAGCGAATATTGATGCAAGGCCACTTGCTGTGCGGCATCCACACCACTGCTGGCCACATGTGACTGCATGCCAAGCTCTTTGAGCTGCATTGCAACCACGCTCAGTGTCACTGGGTCATCGTCCACAATGAGAATTGTTGGCATATAGCCACGCCTCACTCGCCTAAGTCTACTAGCCCGAAAATCGACTTTGCCCAGAACAGAGACGCCGGTAACGGGCAAATTGTAGTTTAATTTTCAGCGATTGCGGCTGTCCAGTGCGCCAACTGCCCTCGAGACATATTGCCGTAGGGCTGCAAGCGGGCGTCTGTGTATTTCCAGTTGTCCAAATCGGGCAAATATTGTTCTCGCGAAAGCAAGGTACCCTGACAAAGATTCAAAGGGCTGATTTGCTCTACGCCAATTTCGTCTACGGCTTTTTGAAGCAGCTGTGAGAGCATTTTAGCGGGAATCTTATGCTGCTCTGCCGGATAGACAAATCCAAATAAAATTAAATGGGCCAGCAATACCCGCCAGTGTTTGTCGAAACGATCAAGCAAACGATCCCAGTCAAGAGTTGAGGCCAGGGCCCTGAGCAAGTGGGCAACATCGGCACCGTCAAATCGCTCGCGCTCCATGATAAATGCCTTGGACCAAATTATTTCTTCAGCCGGGCACAGCTTTACCGCTACATCAAAAACAGTGCCATCGACTGCATGTTCGAACCATCTATCATCAACATAAGCAATAGCATTGCCGGAGCTGAAAATAACATCGATATAGATATCACCGCTGTACGCTTTACCCAACCAGTGAGGAAAAGTCATTTCGGTTTTATAGCCATGGGTGGCCAGAAAATCTAATACGCGCTTGCAGTCGGCCTCTCGCACAAACAGATCGAGATCGCGGGTGTGCCGCTCAACGCCGGCGTGCGTTGCCAGAGCGTAAGCACCGCCCACTAGATAAGGAATGTCGGTGCTATTCAATAAATTGAGCGTGTCAACATAAAAATTGAGGGCTTCTTTATCTAAGCCTTTCTTTAGAGTTACCATGGCTTTCTCCTAATATCTATCGTGCAGCGCTCTTTGAGCTTGAATCAGAAGCGCTTGAATCGGAAGCAATGAAACAAACGTGCCGCCAATACGTCGCTGCGCAACGAGTAGAGAAGGATTTGCGTTCGCATAGTTCCCGAATTGGGGATAAATCATGAAGAAAACCACCCAAATAGGTTAGAGATAATGGAAAAAGATAATTTGCGTATAGCTGCGGTAGGAGATATTCACTGTGGCAAAAACTCCCATGGGCTGATTGCACCATTTTTTGCCAACATCAACGACCAGGCTGACATCCTGATTTTATGCGGCGATCTCACCGACTATGGCACTCCTGAAGAAGCGCATCTTTTCATCAAAGAACTAAACGCCGTAAAAATTCCTATGGTGGGAGTGTTAGGCAATCATGATTTTGAGACCGGGCAGGCAGAGGAAGTCACCAAAATTTTAAACGCCGGTGGCATTACAATTTTAGACGGCGACACAGTGGAAATTTTAGGGGTGGGTTTTGCCGGCATCAAGGGCTATATCGGCGGCTTCGGCCGCCACTCTCTCGGTGCCTGGGGTGAAGCCGGCATCAAAAATATCGTCAACGAAGCCATCAGCGAAGCACTTAAGCTTGATTCGGCGCTGGCGCGCCTGCGCACTACGCACCGCGTGGCTGTTTTGCACTATTCACCAATTATCGGCACCGTGCATGGTGAGCCCGTGGAAATTTATCCATTTTTAGGCAACAGCAGACTGGAAGAACCACTGCTACGAAACCCTGTCAACGCCGTCTTTCATGGACATGTGCACAAGGGCACACTGGAAGGCACATTGATGTCGGGCACGCCGGTTTACAATGTCGCGATGCCGTTACTCAAAGCCAAAATACCTGACCATCCGCCATATCGCATCGTCGAATTTGATCTACATCAGAAGGACGAGAAATCAAGTATCTGAACCTTTTTTCTCTTCGTGATATTCCATTTCGGTGTTAACGTCCCAAATATTGTCCTTGGTTTTAATATTACCGACAATGTTATCTACCGCCACCATGGCTGTAAGCATTGAGTGGTCTTGATTATTGTATTTGTGCATGCCATTTCTGCCCACCAGAAATAGATTTTCAAAAGTATCAATATATTTGCGTAAATCGTCAAAGCGATCGTAAGAGCCGAAATAACCAGGATAAGTTTTCGGCATGCGGATGACCATCGAATCGACTACTTGCGATTTTTCAATGATGCCAATTTTATCGAGCTCATCGGCACCCAGCTGCTTGAGCTTATCGTCAGGCCAGGTCCAGATATCGTCAGTTTCATTGCAGAAATATTCAAGCCCCAACCAGACTTTGGTCGGGTCTGCCACCATGTAACTGCCCCAATTGTTATAAATTTGCAGTCGGCCAATCATGACGTCATTTTCCTGCACATAAATCCAGTTATCGGCAATCAGTTTTTTGCCAGTGGGAGTTTTTTCTGAAACTTTTAGTTCGTTAACAAGCATGCCCACTTCGATAAAATCGCGGTAGATAAGCCCCTCAGCAATTTGTTTCGGCTCTTGCGGTACATCAGCGTCAAGTTTTGCCACCAGCTCTTTAATAGGAATGGTGGAAAAGAAATAGTCACCCTTGAGCACTTCTTTTTCGCCACTCACACTGTTGACAATTTCTACGCCGGTAATAAGATTGCCTTCAGTGATAAAGCGTGAAACCTGAGAATTGGTGCGAATCTCACCACCTTTAGCAAGCACGCGATCGGCAACTTCTTGCCACATTGAGCCGGTGCCTTTTTTCGGATAAAGAAACTGTTCAACTAAAGATGTTTCAGTATTTTTTTGTCGCAAATCGGTGACTGAACCCAACATTTTTTTGGCGGCGTGCAGCACCACTTTGACAATGGAAAGCCCCTTGACCCGCTGCGCGCCCCAGGCGGCACTGATCTTAGAGCAAGAAATGCCCCACACTTTTTCTGTGTAATCTTTGAAGAAAGTGAGATAAAGTTCGCGCCCAAAACGATTGGTGAAGAACTCTTCTAAATTTGTTTCAGGCTTAATCGGCATGGCCATTGCTTTCATGTAACTGAGGCCGATGCGTATGGTGCGAGCCATGCCAAGGTTTGTAAAGGTCACTGGCTTAAGACTGATTGGATAGTCAAAAAATTTGCGCAGATAATAGATGCGCGTCTGACGCTGCAAAGTAATCAGCACATTTTCAACATCATCAGGCGATGGTCCATCTGCGCTGACCGGAATCGTGCGTGTCTTGTTATGATAGGAGATTTCTACTTCCTGGCCAGGAAGCCCTTGCACGGGCATCATCTTCATCCACCAGTCCATCACTCGGTCTGATTTCGAAAAGAAACGGTGCGGGCCAATATCAATACGGTTGCCTTTGTACTCAATGGTGCGCGAAAGGCCACCGATGACACTGTCTTTTTCAATGATTAGAGGCTTGACGTCACTGCGTTCAAGAAGCTCAAAGGCTGCGGTCAATCCTGCTGGTCCGGCACCAACTATAATGGCAACTTGAGACATCCGCTGACGACTTCCTCTCTCACTGGTGACGCGCAAAACTGCCAGGCACGGCAATTACTAAAATATCTTAATGGGTCTAGCGCCAGATTGCTACATTAATGAAGCAATTTTTGTCGACCGCAGCACTTAGATGGGTAAAAGCCTTATCTGGCTTGCGCTTCCGCCGACGTCAGCTTTTGCAAAGTAAAGCCGCCGCAAAGCATCAGCGCACTATTGAGAACTAAAAAACAAATTCCTTCCCACTCGCGGCTGGCGCCAAAATTAATGGGCCAGCTCACCAGCGGATAAACGACGAGTATGGTGCACCAGAGCCGGTACCAGATAAAGTTACTGAGGTCGCTGTTATCTTCTGTTCTAGCCCAAATTGAAACCAGATTGAGCGATGGCAATGTCAGGGCCGCCGGCACCGCTAAAAGCAAACAATCAAAATAATGAGTATGGGGGCTCAGAATCAAAGCCGCTACAAAAGTCAGAGCAAGATACCAGCGCCCTTTTTCACTATCGAATTTTCCAGGACCAAGCGCTAATTTATGGGCCAGCCAACCCCAGGGCAATAAACAAGCGAACAACAAGCCAATGGTCGCCAACATGGCGGTTTTATGCGGCAACAAAACACTGAGCACGCCTCTTACGCTGGTCATATAATTAGGATTGACACCAATAAATTTCTCAGTTCCTTCAGCGTGAAGCAACACATGAGGATAGCCAAAAATATTCTCAAAGCCGAGAAATAGTGCCGCTATTGCCATCAAGCATACTTCGAATAAAGCGGAAAATAAAAGTACTCGGAAAGCCCTGGCACCCAGTAGCCCACTAGCAAAAAGCAAGGCGTACTGTGGCTTAAAAGTGGTGAGAGCAAAAGATATTCCCGCCGCCAGATTTTTACCTGCCAATAAAAAATGAGTAAAAAGCGTAAAACAAGCCAGCAGAAGAAAGGTGGTTTGACCGTGCCAAACGCACAAATAAGCAGGTATTGAGGCCATTACTCCGCTAAGAAAAAGCACCCGGTTTGCACCTTGCAGTTTAGAGTGACGCTGAAGAAAAATGCCAAGCACAGAAAGGCAAAGCACTTCCCAGAACACACACCAGACCACGTAGGCATGGCTGTACGGCAAAAAGCCAAAAGGAATGCAAATAACATAGAGAAAAGGAACAGATTGATTGTAGAAAGTTTTGTCAAAAACGTATGGGAGAATCAGCCCGTTTGCCCAGGTCTTCTGCACTTCAGGCTCATAAATATGATGTGACTGCTTTGAAACAGCCAGTTGTCCTGCCTGATATGACTGTGAAAAATCAATCAGAGTGGGGCGATTGGCTGTGGCATGCAAATGCCATTGACCATCTTCAAGTGGCCGCGAAAGAAGTAATATGGTGGCCAGCTGAGTGAAAATGAAAAAGCCCAGCCAGGCGGTTAACATCAGGCACCGGACCGCTTTAGCCAAGAACAAAAGACCCCTTAGTTGAACATCATCACCATGCTAGCATTGTCTTGACCTCAGTGTAATTGAGCTTTTCAACCCCAAAATCATGACAGCTGACCAGCCGCCAAACTTAGACCAATTACCCTTACAGGCGTCAGTGCCTGCGCCTGCGCCAACAGGTTCTTCCGCGCGCCGCTCAAACTTTGATGGTCTGATAACCGTTTTGTCGGCAATGGCACTGGCTCTATGGATAGTACGCACTTATATTGCTGTTGAAGCGCCATACTACTGGTCTGATTTTAATTATTACGAATGGGCCACGCGCATTTCGCTGAATGCCATGCTCGATAGCCCCATAACTTATCCACTTTTGCTGGTGAGCTCAGCCACACTGACGCACAATTTATTTTTTACCGCTCCTCTAGCGCCACTAATGGTGGTGCTGGGAGACAATCGCACCGGTTTTATAGAAAGCGTCACCCTGGCTTATTTTATTCCCTTTGTGGCATTGCTCGCCAGCCTCGGCAGGCGCTTGTTTCAAACGTCTGTGGCAGCGAAAAAGTGGTTGTTTTTCATTTTTACTTTCGCCTGCCTTGCTCTTCCCCCGCTATGGGCTCCGCTTCTGCGAGGATATCCCGACTATAGCGCAGCTCTGACGCTATTGTGGTGCATTCACTTATATTTTAAAAATCGCGACCTATCTTCTGAAAAGTACAATTATTATTTAGGATTTTTCCTCGCCCTGGCTGTACTTCTGCGCCGCTATTTTGCTTATGAAGCCATTGCCTTTGTGCTTGCCCTCGTGCTCGATCAATGGCTGAAAGAAAAATCTTTGACCAGTCTCAAAGCAAAATTTATTCCTTTACTGCAAATCGGCATGGCCGGTGCGGTGACTATCATCGCGCTAGGATTCTCATTCCTCGTTAATGTCACAAGGCACAACTATCATGCCCTGTATGAGTCGTATCACGTTTCGCTTCTACACTCTCTCGCTTATTTTGCCTCTTCTTACGGCATTGTCATCTGGCTTGCTTCTATATCAGGAATCATATTGGCCTGGCGAGCCAATTTGTGGCAAAGAGAAAATTTTAGATTTGTCCTGACGCTTTACTGCATAGGCTGCATTTTTTGGATTGTGGGACCCAATGAACTGGGCACGCACTACACCTTGTATTTTACTCCTCTGGTGGCACTGGGATTATTTGGGCTAATAGCCGTTCTCTACGGACCAATCAACTTCACTCGAGCTGCTACCGCAATTGCTTTGTTGGGTTTTGGAGCTGTAAATCTAGCCTTCAGCTTGATGCCACCAGCGGTGGCACAAAAATTTGCCATTAAACAGTTTATGCCCGGCATGCTTTCATTTGTCGAAGTAGAAGGCGAGCCGCTGGGAGCTTTGTTCTCAGCCAATTATGGCCCCTGGCAATATACTGACCGCGGCGCACTGCACAGCCTGGTTACCGATATGCGCTCGGCCATTGGCGCTAATCAAGACCCGAGCCTACCAGCACGCATGAAAATGGCAAAACAAATAGACAAGCGAGGGCTGGTTTATGTGGCCGCTTTTAGCAACATTTTAAGCGATGGAGTTTTACGTAATGCCGAGCGCGAACTTTACGGCAAATATGGCGACACCATTGCCTGGGCAGAGCTGCCGTGCGTCGACTCAAAAGATTCATATGCTCTCGAGCGTTTACTTGGGGCATCATATGTGGTGGTACCAGATAAATCGCAATTCTTTATTCCGGCTGAAGAGCAAGACATTTTGACAGCGGTTTTAAGTTGCTTTAACGAAGGCTGGCCGCTGGCCAAAGACTTTGCCGTGAGCAAAAGCATCGCCCCTCAAATATTAGATGGTGAAGTCAAAGCCACGGTCTATGAGCGACTGCGACCAACCAGCCTGAAAGACGCGGCGCTGACTTTAGGAAGAATGCGTCAGTTTGTCAAAGACCGCCCGGGTAGCCAACCAGCGTGGATTACCACCGGCGCGCTTAGCGAAATTTGCTATGACCTTAAGCGTTCTCATTTCAATTTCAAACTAGACGCACCCCGCGAAAAAGGCCTGGAAGGGGAGAGGCGCTACTTGCTTTACAGCGACGAACTGCCGGATACTTTTATTCTTGAAGGTGATGTGGTTAAAGAGGGCGTGCCCATTGCCCTGGCCTTAGAATGCGTACAATTAGATGCAGAAGGGCACCAGGTGGTGAGCCAGCAATTTGCTCTCAAAGACAATAAGACTCATCTCAAACTTGAACTTGTTCGCGGTCGCACCACTTACCTGGCGCTGGTTCTCGATAAGAGCGCCGACGGCGAGACTGGTAATGTTAGCTTTGAAAAACTAACAGTTAAAGCTGTGAAATAGATTTGTGCGACTATCTCTCTTCACTCTGATAAGCCTTCCACCAGCCAGATCGATTCCATCGACCTTGCAGCTTCTGCTCGATTTGTTTCTGCGCCATACTCCGCGCCTTACTGTGACTGTCGCGAATATTGACCACGTCTGGATGATCGCGGCCTAAAAATTTCTCGCCGATTGCCAGTGCCTGTTGATACAAAATTGCCGCTTCAGCATGTTTACCTTGACGCTCACAAAGCAAGGCCAAATTATTGGCCGCCAGCGCCACATCTGTATGTTCTGGCCCAAGCAAGGTCTCTGAAATTTGCAAAATCTGCTTGCATAATGGCTCGGCTTTATCATATTTGCCACGCGTCCAGTAAATTTCGGCCAGACATTCTAATGTGGTGCTCAATCTCGGATCGTCAAATCTGAAATCAGAACTTTCATCCAAAGCCGCCAACCACATAGCCTGAGCTTCGAGCAAATTGCCGGCTTCAACGGCTTTCGTACCGGCAGCTCTAAACTTCTCCCAGTCACTACCATATTTGGTGCGGCTCTCAGCAACTAGAGCGTCCATAACCGCAGCTTCGTCGAGACGGTTGGTTTTCTTTAGTAAACGCGCATACCACTCGGCCACGTCGGCAACATAAGAATGATAAGGCCCAAGCGCTGCTTCTCGAATACTCATGGCTCTTTTGAGCAAAGGTTCGGCCAGATCAAATCGTTGTTTGAAATAGTAAAGACGGCCAAGATTTTTTAAATCAGTAGAAACAGAAAGATGAGTGATACCGCAAATACTTTCGCGAATGCGCAGAGCCTCAATCAAGAGTGGCTCCATTTCATTTAACTGCTCTCGGCGACAATATAAATCAGCCAACTTGGTCAAAGCGTCAGCTACGGCCGTACTTTCGTTGCCGCTATTCTGTTTAATGCGGCGAATTTGCAGTTGCCAGTCTTTAATGGCATTCTCTAGCGGATCAACACGAGCATGGGTACTGCCAGGCAATGTGTTTTGGTTCAGTTCAGATTGTTCGTGACCTGTTAAGGGCTCAAACATTGGCGAAAAAGCAGGTATGCGATCTGTACTGACCTTGAGGCTTTCTAGAGTTTCGCCCACATGATTTTGTTGCTCAAAATCAAGGCGATTAATTTGTTTAGCGATATCGCTAATAAAAGCAGGATCTGGCGAAGCACTACTTTCTTCAATGCGCAGGGCGCGCTGCAAGAGTGGCTGAGCGTCAACGTAATTTTGATTTTCGACATGCACTGCCGCCAGCCGGGCCAGTACCTTGCCGACTTGAGTACTTTCAGCGCCGTGCAAATTCTCCTGGAGTTTGAGAAATTTCACCAGGGTGTCCACTGATTCTCGTTTCATTTAAGGTTCCTAATATGCAATGCAAAATCTGAGCCATGATCTTGGTATAGCACATTGGTCAGCTAGAGCAAAAGTAGAAACATTAGGTAGAAACATTAGATGGTTGGGGGGTGTCTTTTAAAAACTAAAACGATAACGCTCTAGTTTGGGAAAGAGAGGGCAAGGCAGTTGCGGCGAAGGGTTCCGGCGTTTTGACCATAAAATCGGCATTGAGCTGCTGAGCCATTGCACCGACTGTATCAACAATCTGTTGCGGAGCTAGATGCCCGAAAGTCATGAGAAATTGGTTTTCGCAATTAGAGGCCAAATGATAATTAGCCATAGAAATAATTGGCACACCAAAATTTTGAGCGGTGTCCATAAGTTCCTGGCCATTGATTGCTGGTTGGAAAGTGACAATCAAACTAGTGCCGCTGGTAGAGACAATGCGGCTGATTTTTTGTCCCAAGCCGGCAGTTAAAGCATGCACCAGGCAGGCTCTTCGCTCAGCATAGATTTCAGCGCTGCGTTTGATATGTCTTTCAAAGTGCCCTGCTTGCATAAATCTCGCCAGAGCTATCTGTTCGAGTGGAGAATAAGATGGCTCGAGCAGCGCCTTCAACTGCGAGCCCACCTCAACGAGATGCTTCGGCAGCACCACATATGCCAGTTGCGAAAGCGGATTCAAAACCTGAGCAAACGACCCGATATAAATAACCCGGTCGTGGCTATCTAATCCTTGCAGCGATGATTGCGCCTTGATGCCATAGCGGAATTCATGACCGAGGTCGTTTTCAATGACGTAGGCATTGCGACTCTCGGCAACAGCCAGAATTTCCTGGCGGCGGGACGCCGTCATAGTTATACCAGTAGGCTCTTGATGGGATGGGCTGACGAAAATCAACTTTAAATCTGCGGCTATATCGCTTAAGCGTTGGACAACAAGGCCGCTGGCGTCAACGGCCACCGGATGCACAGTAGCTCCGGCCGCCAGCATACCTCGATAGAGATCAGGCGCTCCAGGGCTCTCAATGGCGCACTGATCACCCGAATCAATAAGCAGGCGCAAGACAAAATCAAGAGCATTCTGATGACAGGAAAAAAGCAACAGCCTCTCTGGCCCGCAGCGCACACGGCGGCTGCGACGAAGATAATCAACAATTGCTTCGCGCAATTCTAAGTGCCCACAACTGTCATAATATTCTTGTGTTGATATGGTCTGCATCTCACGCATGGCGCAGTAGAGCACTTCTTTCCATCGGCCCACAGGCAAAAGCTCTGAGTCTGGCACACCAACTTTTAACCGTTCATAGCACGGGCCCGTTGAAGCCCCGATTTGCGCAGCCTTGATTACCTGCCGGGCAAAACGCGAAACGGAGCCGGTATTTGCAAAGCCATCAATTTCTTTTTCACAAGATCGATGATTCTGGCGGGCAAAATGCAGGTCTGAATGAACAAAGGCACCGCTACCTGTGGCGATAGTGACGTAGCCTGCGCTCACCAGATCTTCATAGCTGCGCATCACTGTAAAGCGAGATATACCCAAGGTTTTGCCCAGGTCTCTCGTTGACGGCAATTTTTCGCCGGCTTCTAAATAACCTTCTAGAATTGCGTTCTTCAATTCATCGACAATTTGTCTGTAAATAGGTTTCGCCAGACTGGCGTCAATATTAATTAGCACATTCATGTTTTTAACCCGACCGTCAAAGGCTTTCCGTCACTGTAATGCCGCCCGCTGCTCAAGTTGTTTTGGAGTTGTTAACACCCTGAGTTATTACACCATATAGTTATAAAGGCTTTTTTGATTTCGGTTTGAAGTTTCGAAAAAGAAAAAGAGAGCACCTTTTCCGGTGCTCCCTTTTCTCATTTATCTGCGAGGAAACCAGAATCCTTCTTCGTTGCCGCTATTCCCTTTGGGAAGAGACAACGCCTTTTTAGAAGACCTGCCTTCATCGATTGGTCCGCGATCATCTTCTTCATCTGATTTCAGATTATCGTTCTGATCGGGCTCGTCATTCAGCTCATTTAAATCGTGCTCGATTCCATACAAAGCAAGTGTTCTTAGGTGATGCATAATGTCAGGATTATTTGGTTTTGTTCAATGTTAGAGCTGACTTCAGTCGCTCCAGAGTAGTTAGTCGCTTGATAAAGCGCTCTTCCTAGCGGTTAAGACCGTCGAAATTATGCCGGGCCAGGTTACAGGCATTTTCGAGTTTGCGGCGACGAAAATAGTGCGGCAATTGGTACCGACTGCGATAGGCAGGGTCTCGTGATCGTAACCAGCGGTCAAATTGCTCAAGCTTTTACTGCGCACGGCATTTGCTAACAAGGGCCACATCAGTAAGCGCACAGGCGCGATGCCAGTTTGTTTTTGAACTACAGCGACGGTCATGCCACCAGAGTTCTTAGATTTTTCATTCATAAAAAGTAGGTCAATGACACCGAAACCGCTGGTTTGGTTAAAGGTGCTTGGATGGGCTTGAATGGCTTTTTGTTGTTTGCTTTATTCTTGTTAATAGAGAAATAGATATGCCTCAAACTAGCAAAATTTATTTGCTCATTGAAGCTCTTTGATTGTAAGCATCAGTTTTTGAAGCTTCATTTTCTTACTCAGCTCACGCGAGGGGTCAAGTCAGTTCATTGCACCTTTGCGCTTAGTTACTAAAATGAGCCGGGTCTCAACTTCGCGCAATGTAGAACGTATACGCTCTATATCGCGCGAAGTCACCAGCAACGAGTTAATCTTGCCGATAATGCCGTGATTGCCGCGGGCTAATTAAGACCGCGAACCGCTTGCCAGCTCCGCCAGTGTTTTAGTTGCACCAGCGGCCACAAAAGTGTTCTGGTCTTCGGCAAGCGCCGAGAGAATTGTATTAGGTACTTTGTGATTACCGGCAATGGACAAACGCACATCTTCATTGGCATCTTTAGCCAATTTCTCGAGTAGTGCAGCAGGAATATTTGGGTTTTCAGAAACTCCCAGTCGTACATCAGAATCTTCATCGTCAGCCAACTTAGTCAGCAAATGCTCTGGAGTTTCTGGATTTTCACCAACTCGAGCACGGACACGCGCATTGGTATCAGTAGCCAATTTGGCCAAAATTGTTGGTGATGTGTGTGGGTTTCCGGCCAGCACCAGCCGCACATGTGTTTCTTCTTCAACCGGATGACGTTCACCGCCGGCATTTTCGGCCTGCAATTCACAAATAGCTCGCACCAGCACCGAAAGTTTTGCTGAAGTAATTGGCTTCGCCAGATAGTAGTTCATCTTGGTCTTCAAAGCTTCCATCACATCTTCGTCGCGCTGCGACACGGTGAGAAGCACCACTGGAATTCCTTTCAAATGATTATCGCTTTTGATTTCTTCCAGCACTTCGTGGCCATTTTTGCGTGGCATATTTAAATCTAAAAGAATCAAATCGGGTAAGCGTTTGGTCTCAGACCGCTTCACTTCATTGAGATAGTCCATCCCTTCAACGCCGTCGTTAACGACTTGAAGCGTATATTTCAGATCAGAACGCTTCAATGCTTCCTGCGTCAGGCGCACATCTGAAGGTGTATCTTCAATCAAAAGTATTTCTATATTAGTATCCATGGCCGCTCTCCTCGGGGGTCTTCTTGCTGCTGGTAGAGTAAATAGGAATATGCACCCCTGTCCTAATTCCGACTCCACCCAAATTCTGCCGCCGTGCAATGCGACTATCTTTTTACAGATGGCCAGGCCCATGCCTGTGCCCTTGTACTTTGTTTTGCCGTGCAGACGGGCGAACATATCAAATATTCGATCTGCGTATTTTGAATCAATACCGATGCCATTGTCTCGTACAGAAAACAGCCATTCATCAACAGTTCGCTCTGCCGTAATGAATATTTGCGGCGGTTGATCACCACGATATTTGATAGCGTTACTAATCAGATTCTGGAATAGCTGAATTAGCTGCGAGCGATCGACAGCTACCTCAGGCAAATTATCGACTTCGAGAGTAGCATGATTTTCCTTGATCGAAGCATCGAGGTTGGCAAGAACTTCTTCAATAACTCCATCAACATCAGTCGAGGGCGCCGCCGAGAAGTCATTGTCATGATTAGTAATGCTTGAGTGCAGCAGCACAGACTGAATTAATTGCTGCATGCGATGAGTGCCATCCAGAATATATTCCATGAACTCTTCGCAGTCCTTGTTGAGCTGGCCTTTTGTGCTTTCAGACAGCAAATTAACAAAACCTTGCACCGCCCGCAGTGGCTCTTGCAAATCGTGCGATGCAATTTTAGCGAATTGTTTTAGTTCTTCGTTTGAGCGCGTAAGTTCAGTGGTGCGCAACTGTACGCGGCGCTCAAGCTCTTCATTTAGTTGTCTGCGCTCGGTAATGTCACGGCCAAATGCGCAGTAGACGCAACCGTTATCCACCCTTACTCTGAAAATTCCCATCTCAATCGGAAATTCATGCCCGTCTTTGTGAGCGCACATGAGCTCGCTGTGCATCCGCGAAAAATCGTCTTCTTCATCACTCTTGAAGAAGGTTGCCACCTCTCGCGTGTACTGGCGGCGCAAATGCTGCGGCACAATCATTGACAGCGGACGCCCCAGTGCTTCCTGCCTTGTATAGCCGAAAGTGCGCTCAGCCTGGGCATTCCAATCGGTGATGCGCCAGTGAGAATCCATTGAAATAAATGCGTCATAAGTATTTTCGACGATAATACGCAAACGTTTTTCACTGCGAATTAACGCCAGTTCTACGTTATTGCGTTCGATGGCATAACCGAGACAGCGATAGACGGAATCATCGCTGGCCTGTCCTTTGACTAGATAATCTTGCGCCCCTTTTTTCAAAGCTGTGAGCGCTACGTCTTGATCGTCAATTCCAGTCAAAACAACCGTTGGAATATCGGGAGCAGCAGCACGCACACGGTAAAAAGTCTCAACACCCTGACTGTCAGGCAAAGAAAGGTCTAACAAAATCACGTCAAAATCAGGATTTTGCAAAAAGTCGATTGCCTCCATCAGTGTTTTGGCACACTCGACGGTTACGCCTCTTTGTTCCAGCTTGCTTCGCGCGACGTCAGCTTGCACCAAGCTGTCTTCTACTAGAAGTACACGCATACTGTCCCAATCCTCACTTTGGCATGGCTCATTTTATGATTCATGCGGGTTGTACTGCAAGCGCTTGGCGCCTTAGCCCAGGTACATAGTTATAGTTTCGACTTTATCATCTTGCCCACTCAGCCAGCGTTCGTAGCCGGTAGACTACACCTGTTTAAAGCAATTTTTTTCACTTTGCAATACTCTTAAAAGAAGATATGCCTCCAAGTTACCGGCAAGGTAAGTGTCATGCTACAGAAGCGTTTTCGGCAAATTAGTTCCCAAATATTAGTTGTTATGCTTGCCCTGCTGGCAACTCCGGCCCAGGCCGCTAAGCAGGTGCTCAGTGGCGAAGTCTGCTCGGCCAGAGTGCATCAGCTCGTAAGCGAGGTGGAGTGGTACAAATCGCTCAATAAAGCTCAAGCCGAGGCCACACGGTCGGGTAAATTGATTGTCTGGGTACATATGCTGGGCAAAATCGACGGCAGTACGTGAAGTGCCGGCAATAGCCTGAGGGCCGTGTCGCTCTCATCAGAACCAGTTTTTTCAATGCTTAAAGACGATTTTGTCGTCGGTTACAGAAATATCGAAAATCAGAAATATGCGGGAGCTTCAGGCAAACATAAGCCTGACGAGACCGCAGTAGATACTACCAACGGCGCCGGACCGCACAATTTACAGATTTTCGTTTTGGCCACCGACGGCACAATCTTGACCTGCTTGCCCGGTTACTGGCACGCTGAAGATTTAGCCCATGAATTTGGTCTGGCCAAACAGCTCAATGCTATCTGGGTCAATCCAGAATTGAGTCTGGCAGACAAAAAAGCCCAATTTGCCAAGCTACAGATGGGCCATGTTGCCACACACGACCCGGGCATGAGTAAGCGCAGTCACATGCAAGGTTTCGATTTAAAATATGAAGCAAAAAAACCTGCCTCCGATTTCTTTTACAACTCACGAGCGGTAAACCCGGCCACAGGCGATACTCCGGCCCGCAATGTTAAAACTGTAGATATTGTCATGCACGAACGTATGGCCGCTCATCCCTTCAAGCCTTACGAGCGCTTTGACGTGGCGCAATATTCTGATTATGGCAAGCCCACTTATGACAAACATGAGCAATATCTCGATGCTTCGGGCAAAATCGCCCCCGGAGCCGACCTTGCCAGCCAGCCTATGATTGGCAACACACCAAAGGCGCACCCAATCAAGACTCAAGCTAAGCGCACCGGCAGCCGGGTGGCACGCACAACCGTTAATCATGCCGTGCGTTATGGCATTCGCGCTCTAATGCGCTAAATTGATACGCTAAATTGTTAACCATTTGATTCACTGCACAGTTTCAGCCCGAGGCTGACTGGGCAGATAAAGTAATGGACTTTCACTTATTCAAATTTTTAAGTCGAGAAATCATATGCTTTTAAAAACCCGCACAGGCGACCGCCCAACCATCAAGTTTCAAACTTACAGACAGGGTGATGTGCTCGTGCAAAAAATCGATAAACTGCCGGCAGAAGCACGAGCGGTGGAATGCGAAAAGCGCATCATATTGCAATTCGGTGAAGTCACGGGCCACGCCCACGCCATCAGCACTGACACCGCCTCATTCTTCACCGCCAAAGGCGAACGCTATGTAGTGACAAAACCGGGCGGTGCAAACCTGGTGCACGAAGAGCACGGCACAATATTCTTGCCCGAAGGCGTTTATCGCGTTGTGCAACAAAGAGAATATGTACCGGAGGCGCCTCCTCGAGATGTCATCGACTGACAGTGGGCCCGTCACCTGGCTTCCTCCTGCTGATCAACACCTTTTAGAAGAAAACCTTATTAAGTGGCGGGGAATTGGTTTTTCCACCAGCGTAAGCGACCGCGCGCAAGCTGAAGCCGCAGCCACAGAAGCTTACCGCGCTGCTGGCCTGGCACCACCACGACTTTTTATCTGGCTGCAGTCTCCATGGGCCGGAAATACGGCCATGAAGCTTATCTACAGTGACATCGATTGGCCCGCCCAGCTCAACACCGGACAGGTCGATGTCTGGGATAAAGTCTGGCAGCAATCGCTCAAGACTGTGGGCGAAATGGTGGGCCTTGAAACCTGGCAAGCCGTGCGCCGCAATATTCGCCAGGCAGCTACAAAAAAAAT
>CASBPX010000034.1 GCA_949127735.1 Candidatus Obscuribacterales bacterium
TAGAAGAACAATCAAGGCCTACATCGGCCTTGGTTCTAATGAAGGTGACCGGCTGGGCTACGTGCAACAGGCGATGCAACTTTTGAAAGATGTGAACGGCATTAAGGTGACTGAATGCTCAAGCCTCTACGAGACCGAACCGGTGGGAGATTTGTACACTGAATGGTTCGTCAACGCCGTTGTCGCTATCGAAACCAGCTTGACGGCCGAAGACTTGCTTGATGTATGTCGCGATATCGAAAAAAGATTGACTGAAATGCATCGCCAGAATTCAACAGCACGAACCCGCGAACGCATAATCGATCTCGACATTCTTTTTTATGGCGACAGCGTAATCGAGAGCGCCGGCGGCTTGCGATTACCACATCCAAAAATCCATCTACGCTCTTTTGCTCTGGTACCGCTGCTTGAAATCGCACCAGACATTCGGCATCCTGGTTTCGACAAGAGTGTGGCGCAACTGCATGAAGAACTGGCCGAACCAGAGCAAGTTTTTCTATTTGGCACTCGAGCAGCAGAATCAAACGAACTAGACCGATAGCAATGAATTTTAAAATCGGTTCCGACATCTGTTCAATTAAAAGAGTAGAAGACGTATATAAGCGCTTCGGCGAGCGTTTTCTAGATCGAATTCTAACCAGCGGCGAAAAAGCATATGTGATGTCGCGCCCCAAAGATTTTTTATCCAGAGTAGCTGCACGCTTCGCTGCTAAAGAAGCTACGTCTAAGGCACTGGGCACGGGCTTTATTGGTGTCGGCTGGAAAGAAATCGAAGTTGTACGCTTGCCATCAGGTGCGCCGACGATTAAATTACACGGTCGCGCACAGGCTGTGGCTAAGCAGCGCGGCCTCACAAATTTTGAATTGACTATGAGCCATGAGCAAGAATATGCCATTGCCTTTGTTCTAGCAGTGGGAACTTAGCTCAAATTTTGCTATTTACCAATTTCAGGACCAGGCTGTCCTACGGGCCTACCGATAGCCATAGCAATCATCAGACATTGGTCGACTTTTTCCATCACTTCTTGGGGGAAGGCGCCAATTTTGCTCACCATTAATGTTTTGGGAATGGTTGCGATAACGGTGCAATCAATGACGCTGTCTAAACGCAGCCCGGCGGCTTTGCCTTCAGGAGTATCCATCAAAACTTCTACTTGTGTGGGTTCGCGAGCAGCTCTGGTGGTATTGCTGGTTAACGGCACTAGCAGCACGTCGTCGAGACGCGCGTTGTTGTAGTCATTAGAAATCAGTACGGCAGGTCGGCGTTTTGTCTGAGTCGATCCGTCATCAGTTGTGTACGGAAAGGACACTAGGACGACGTCACCTTTCCTGTACGTTGTCGGCTTCGAAGTCATTGGCTAGTCGGAAGAGACCGTTAAATAGTAAGTCCGTTAAAAAAACGGCTGCCCAGGTACACCTGGTCAGCTTGTAATTGTAGCAAGTTTGAAAACTTTTGAGGCGGTCTATAAAAAACCACAGCACAAAAGGGCTCTTTCGAGCCCTGGGTCAACCAGACCGGGGGATTAGCCTTTAGTTAGGCGTAACCATGACCATATACGGCATCGGTTTCATGATCTTCACGACAAAGGATGGCAGATGATGCCTGAGCGATACCTCTGACGGTCTCCTCACGAGCTGCCGGCATATAGGACATGGCCAAATCTTTGAAGCCGTGTCTTATTTCCCAGAAGTTCGGAGCGCCTTCAAAGACACTCTTTTCCGATTTATCGTTGTCATTTCCGAAGAAGTCGTTATCCACTAATTTCCCTCTCCATTTGGAGATGAGTTACTTGACGCAATTATAACCGGCTTTCAAGAGATAAGTCCAGCAGAATTAATCTACCAAACCACACTTTTGATTACTTCGATCTTTATCAGTCCACAGTTGTACTTACCCAGAATCGAAGATCAAATAGACCCTCACCAGGTAAATTTAATATAGCGCGTGTCCTGCCTACTGCCAATGGTGGTTTTACGATGTAAAGCGGACAGGCTGCTACTCTCGGTCAGGAAATTGCGTGCGCAAAAATTCAATAGTGCGCACTGTGGCCCCACCTGGTACGAAGACTTCAGCTATACCCTGGCTTAATAGCGAATCGCGGTCTTCATCGGGCATCACACCACCGCCGAAAACGAGAATATCGTCTACGCCTTGGTCTTTAAGCAATTTAACCACCTTAGGCAACAGAGTCAGATGGGCCCCAGAAAGAATAGAAAGACCGATGGCATCGACGTCTTCTTGAATTGCAGTTTCGACTATTTCTTCAGGAGAACGGTGCAATCCTGTGTATACAACTTCCATACCAGCATCACGCAGAGCCCTGGCAATCACTTTGGCCCCACGATCGTGGCCATCCAGCCCAGGTTTGCCAATTAGAACGCGAATTTTGCCCTTAGTCATGGTGCCTCACATCTATATAGATACATAGTTTAGACCAGTCGCTACCAGAAGCTGCCTGTTTTTGAAAACCTAAAGCGTGCCGGGAGGCAGTTTAGGAGCCATAAGCGACGCCAACTCATCAAAATTCGGAATGTCGCGCCTGTTAATCAAATAAAAACCTCTTTTCGTCCTCAGCACCGCCCAGACTAGAAATGTTGGCAGCTTCAAACTGACAATATCGCTATCGGCAATAGTGTGGCGGCCGAAAAGAGTTTCAATAATCAGGCTGTCTTTGCCGACGATTACGCCATTGACTTCAAAGAGCAGCGACGGCAGCATCACCACATCGAGGCCGAAAATGAAGACCAGCAAGAAAACTTCGGCCCCGTAGTCTACCGCCATGTTGTGCTGCGCGCGCTCTATCATGCTCATCGGCATCGATATATTGAGACCCAGCAGAATCAGCAAATAGAAATATCGCACTAGACTCTTACGCGCCTTGCGCCTGAAGCTGGGCAATTCTTCGGTAGCAAGCGCTGCTTTATCGGATTTCGCGATTTTCTTAGAGTTCGCCATGGGCTCGATATTATACTTCTCCAACCTGAGCAAATGGAGTATCGGCAAAGCGACAATTGAAGCTAATCTTTAGTGTTCGAACCCATAAGAGTAAATCATGAAGCTAGCCGATTATATTTTTCAACGCATCGAGAAAACCGGAGTGCAGCATACTTTTGGCATTCCTGGCGATTTCGTTTTACCACTCTATGCAGCCCAGACCCGCACCAGCCTCAAGACTGTGGTTCTCACCCATGAGCCGTCAGTAGGATATGCAGCCGACGCGTACGCCCGTCTGCGGGGGCTTGGCGTAGCGCTGGTTACTTATGGTGCCGGCGGCCTGAACATGGTTAATCCGGTGGGCCTGGCTTATGCGGAAGAATCACCACTGCTAGTGATCAGTGGCGCCCCCGAAACAAGATTTCGTCAAGACAAACCCCATTTACACCACTGCGTCAAAAATTTTGATACTCAGCACCGCGTCTACGCAGAAGTGACTGAATCAGACGCTTTGATTGACAATATCAAAACAGCCCAAAGCGAAATCGACCGCGTTTTTGATACCACCCTATCGGCATCAAGACCAGGATATATAGAGTTGCCACGCGACATGGTCAACCAAGAACTGGTGATCGAACCAGCAAAACTACCAGAGCTGCCACCAGTTCATCCAGCTCTGGCAGCAGCCGTCAGCGAAATTGCCATGCGCTTGAAAGCAGCCATCCAACCGGTATTGATTGTCGGGGTAGAAGTGCGCCGCTTTGGTCTAAAAGATACGGTCATTGCCTTTTCAGAAGCACTAAATATTCCTGTGGTGACTTCGATTTTAGGCAAAGCCACGTTTCCTGAAACGCATCCAAATTTTATCGGCAATTACTTTGGCCAGTTCGGCAACCCTAAGGTCAAAGAGTTTGTCGAAAGCTCTGATTGCATTATCGCTCTAGGAGCGGTGATGACTGAGATGGAGAGTGGTGGCTATACAGCCAAACTAAAAGCTGAGTGCCTGACGCAAATAAACAATCACGAAGTAAAAATCGGCTATCATAATTATGGCAATCTTAAGCTCGATCAAGTCTTGAAAGAATTACTCGATTCAGTCACTTCAAAATTGATCCCGACCAAAAGATTTACGGTGCCATCCATTGCCAAAGAAGTGATTGAAGCACCTGAAGGAAGTAAAAAACTGACAGTGGCAGCCATGATTGGTGCTCTCAACGAAGTTTTAGAAAACAGCCAGGAATTTTCTGTAGTCACCGACACTGGTGACTGCATGTATGCCGGAATGAGTTTGCAAACCGACATTTTTCTGGCGCCGGGATACTATGTGAGCATGGGATTCGGTGTGCCCGCAGCCATCGGTGCTCAGCTTGCTATGCCGAGCCGCCGGCCCATAGTGCTTGTCGGTGATGGTGCTTTCCAGATGACCGGCATGGAAATTAGCACAGCCGTCAAAATGGGGCTCAACCCGATTGTAATTGTTTTCAATAACGCCAGCTATGCCATGCTGCGTTTCATCGATCAGGAGCGCGACTATTTCGATTTGCCCCGTTGGGATTACGTCGAGCTGGCAAAGGCAGTGGGTGGAAACGGTGTGCAGGCCTCTTCGGCAGCTGATTTCAAAAAAGCTCTGGCAGTGGCGCAAAAAAGCGACAAGATGTTTTTAATTGATGCTGTGATTGAAAACGACGACATTTCACCGACCCTACGGCGACTCACTGATCACTTCGGCAAAAAAGTCAAAGCGGCAATTTCTTAAAAGGATATTTTATGCCGAAAAACAAATTTGTCATTTTGACCATATCAGCGCTCATGGCTAACACCTGCTTTAGTGCAGCTCACGCTCAAGAGCGAGTTGAAGACGACACAATCAATATCAACGATTATCGTATTCAATCGCATGTAGAGTCTGGCAACCAAGAACCGATCAAAATAGCTGAGAAACTGGACCCGCCTGAACACAAAAGCAAAGGCATAAGCAAAGGAAAATCACTGCTGGCAGCACCACGGATGGTGGGTGGAATAATTTCAGGCATTACCGTAGGTGTGCCGGTGCGCATCGCTCATGATGTTTCTTTTGAAACCAAGCGCATGCGTGAACAACTTACCGATGACATGGATGGTTCAGCTAGACCCGACTTTCTCGCCCGCACCATCGGCAGTTGTACCGGTGTCGCCTATGGGGTCGTGAGCGGAGTGATCAAGGGTTCAATCAAAGGTACCGAACGAGCGCTCGAGTGCGGAGCCCGCAAACCCTTTTCACAAGAATCAATGAGTTTAAAAGATACTGAGACCAAACCTGAGCCTTAACAGCCTGTTTAACTGAGAGGTTTTCCGGCTTCAGTTTGCAGTTTCAGTTTTCATTTGGCAAAGTTGAAAAAATCGATTAACATAAACCCCTTGGCAACTGCGCGGCTTTTCGGGCGATAAAAATGGCGCCTTAATGGGTATGAAACAGACGTGCTGGCCTTAAATATGTTTTGAGGGAACCTCGTGCCACTTCACAGTCATAGCAAGCCCGAGACGGATGGCGCAAAGGCCAATTCATCAGAAGTGGCCAAAGCAGATCCTGGATTTGTTCCTTCTCTGCTCCATTCGGCAGCCTACGAAGGACTGCAAGCGCCAGTTCAAGGTTTGGCGCAAATTGTGGACCAGGCCACGGGTACCAAGCTGCAAAAAAGCGTCACTTTTATGGAAGCTCCGGGCCGAGCAGAATTTCAATCAGCCGGTTGGTACGGCCAGCAGTTTGGTTCAGTGGGCAAACTAGTTCCTTTTATTGCCGCTTATGCTGTCACTCATAAGGCTTTCACTGGTGCAGGACTAACTGCAGGCACCGAGAACGCTGCCAAAACTCTATTTAGCAAATCAAACGGCACACACATCGCCGAAATTGCCTTAGCCGGTTTCGCCACTGAGGCAATTTTTGTGCCAGTAGTAGGTGGTGCAGATGCGGACCATAAAAACGGCCGGCCGTTAAGTAATTTTGAATTTGTCGAAGCACGCATGAAAAACGGCGCTGTGGGAGCAATTACATTTGCCACTCTTTCTAGCGGCATGATTGGTTTAAGACATGCCGGCATGGCTGTTGAAAATCAGGCCGTCAAATCTGTTTTAACCAACAACGCTTTTGGTGCGGCCATATCAGGCATTCCAACAGGCATCGTCAGTGCAGATACTCACGCTCGCATTGTGGAAGGCCGTTCCGCCACCAATCAAGAACGGGTTGAATCTGCCTATTCCATGTTCATAATCGGCGGTGCTCTAGGTGGTCTGAGTAAAAAATCCACTTCAGCCAAAACCGAAACCACAGGCACAGAAGCAAAAAGTACAAGCTCCAAATCTAGTTTGCTCTCTTCAATCAATGAGCGAGTACAGAAAAAAGTCAGTGCCGGCTACGAAAGTTTCGACAGTTTTATGGCCTCAATCAATCCGCTACTCAAAGGCCCCGAATTGCAACCGGCCCACACTCAGCCGGGTGGCCGTGGTGGGTTGCATGGCTTAAGCGGTCGAGCGATGGAATCGACCTTGCACGAGCTTGGTAAACCACTGGTTCTAGAAAACCGCAGTGCCACCGTCAGTAGTGCCAGTATCGAGGGCCGCTCCAGCGGCATCGACTCCTCAACTAGAAGCGGCAGAAAAACTGCCGAAGTGGAAGTCCTTAAGGAGAAAAGTGACTCCATTGACACAGTCAAGGACGCCCCTGAAAAATCGAAGAAGGGAGCTCTGGATGGCCTGATCAAGCTCTCCAACTTTCTTGAACAGATGGGGTATCCAGAAATAGCTGACTATGTAAAAAATGATCGCGTGCTCAACAGACAAAAAGTAGTTAAGGTGCTGGGCCACGGCAACGACTCGCCTGTGGTGCTCGAGCTTGCACCAAGCAAAGATTTCCCTCATGGTGGTGCTCTCAAAGTGACCATCGCTGAAGGCGGTTTCGAGAGCAATTACGGCAAACGCCCTGGTGATGCAAAAATATACGGCAAAGTACACGAAGTCGATTTGAATGGCAGTGGTTTCTCAGGCTCGGCAGCGCTTTATGTGCAGGAGCTGGCTGACCCTGTCTCGAGGCCGGCACCACCCCTGGTAGATGCACTATCGCGCCAACTGGACAGGGCCGGTTTGGAAATCACTGATGTGGGCTCCGGTATCGAAGGCCAGGTTGGCCTGAGCAGAGTAACTGGAGATCTGGTTGTTATTGACTATCCGGCTGTAACCAAAAAGGGTGGCGGCAACGAGACTCTAGAAGCAATCCGCGGCGGTTACGAGCGCGTTGAACAGCAATATGAGGCTGAAAACAACGCCATTAAGAGTGGCAAAAACATTGAAGAAGCCGAAGCTCTACCGGAAGTTAAAGTTGACGTAGAAACCATGGCGAAGAGACAAGAAGTGCTCGAAGGCACTAAATTAAGCCCAGCAGAGAAAGATATTTTGAAGCAACTCAGTCAAGCTGAAGAAGGCTTCTTTAGCTTGAAAGAAGTTTATGAAATGGCCGCTTTCGTTGATGGCAAGTACAATGCTAAAGGCACGGGTGCTGATTTAGCTTATGGAAAAAAAGTAGTTGAAGCCGTAGTCAAGAAAGCGCGTGCAATGGGAGCGCTGCAAAAGCCCTCGCGTGCGGCTAAAATAGACAAAGACTTCGAAAACGACGACTATTAAAACATGACTAAACACATTGGCATTGTCGCCTGTAGCGCAGAAGGCGCGGCGCTTTGTTACCGCACCATCTGCAGTGAAGCTCAAACTATCATGGGACGCCACTGGCATCCTGAAGTTAGCATGCACACCCATCCTATGGGCCGATACCTTGAAACTTTAGAAGGTAAAGGTGGATGGCAAGGTGTGGCAGAGCTGATGATTGACTCATCTGTACGCCTGTCGCGTATGGGCGCCGATTTTGCCATTTGCCCAGACAACACTGTACATCAAGCTTTTGATTTAGTTGCTCCGGCTTCCCCTCTACCCTGGTTGCACATTGCCGAAGTGGTGGCAGGTGAAGCTCAACTGAAAGGCTTGAAAAGACTGGGCGTTCTAGGCACTCGCTATTTGATGGAAGGCCCGGTCTATCAGCTCAAGCTGGAAGCTCTGGATATCAACTGGGAAACACCAAGCGACAGCGATAAAAAAGAAATCAATCGCATTATTTTTGACGAACTCGTTAATGGAAAATTCAAAGATTCTTCTCGCAGTTATTTTCAAGAAGTAATCACTGTTCTGAAGCGCCGCGGATGCGATGGTGTCATCCTGGGATGCACCGAAATTCCACTATTGATCGACCAACAAGACTCAGTGTTACCAGTACTTGATTCAACCAGACTACTGGCCAGAGCAGCGCTTTTCATGTCTATGCAGAATAAACCGGTCAAACGAGCCCGGTCAACACTGGCACCGCAATAATGACCGCCACCGCACCAAAAGATTTGACCCCTCTGGTCACGGGCAATTTGTGGCGAGCAATCTGGATTATGAGCTGGCCTCTGCTACTCATGACCATCGCCAATTCTTTTGTTGGCTTAGTCGATGTCTATGTTGCCAGCTTTCTTGGCTCCAACACACAAGCGGCAGTAGGCCTGGCTGAGCACGTGCTCTTTCTCTTTTTGCTATTTATACTTTCGGTGGGTGTAGGATCAACCGCTATTGTTTCGCGAGCATTTGGCGCCGGCGACAAGGCTTCGATGATCCGTGCTACCGGTCAATCATTTTCTCTTTCGATAATGCTAGGCCTGGCTATGACACTCACTGCTACCTTACTGGGTCACTACGCATTACCATTTTTTACCAGCTCGCCAGAAGTCTTGCAGGTAGGGCGCAGCTATCTGATCGCTTACAGTTTCGTACTAATTCCATTTAGTATGACTTGCATCGCCAACGCAGTTTTCCGAGCAATCGGCGATAGCAAGACGCCACTGTATATAGTATCAGTAGTGACTGCCATTAACATTGCTGGTGACTTTCTTACAGTCATGTATGGCTGGCCGGTCAAGGGGCTTGGTGTATTGGGCATGGCTTACGCCGCCCTGGTGGGAAGCTCCGTTGGTGCGGTGCTCGCCGTACTGGCGATTCGCAAGTCGATTCTAAAGGATAGCCTGAAAAGCATTTATCCTTTCGATAGCGTTGAAATCATGCGCATTGTCAAAATTGGCGTTCCATCAGCGTTACAGAGGCTGGCATGGTCACTATCAGTCTTTGTCGTCTTCTTTATCTTAGCCCGTTGTCCTGACACTGTGAGCTCACTGGCATCATGGACAATCGGTATGCGCGTCGAGTCGCTCATTTTCATGCCACTCATGGCACTCAGCCTGGCAGTAGCATCTATAGTCGGTCAAAATCTTGGTGCCAACGAATACGACCGTGCTTTTAAAGCTGGTTGGCGCGTCACCTGGATTGGCATCTGGTCAATGACTGTGCTTGGTTGCGTACTGTACTTTACCTCCGCGCCGATCGCCTGCCTGATGAGTCATGACCCAGGCACCATTGCCTACACCACGAATTATCTAAAAATAAATGCGCTGGGTGAGCCCTTCCTGGCATTGGGCATGGTCTTAACCGGTGCGCTGCAGGGAGCTGGTGATACTAAAACACCAATGTACGTCACGCTAATATGTAACTGGATCATTCGCCTACCAATCGCATTCTTTCTGGCACTAAGCCTGAAACTGGGCCCTGATGGCGTCTGGTGGGCAATGGTATTTTCAGTAGTTATTCAGGGCTTGTTGATTGCCTGGCGTTATCAGTCAAAAGGCTGGATGGAAGCGCGACTTTGACCTGGGAAGACGCCACCAGTAGTGCCAGCAATAACCATTGCACCAACTTTATATGACCACTGTTGAAATTATATTCAAAGATTCCAGCAAAGCTTAATGAGATCATGGCCCCCAGCAAGCCCAAGCCAATGGCACTGTTGAAGACGCTTTGATTGTCAGTCGAAGATAATTTAGATTGCCTGTAAGAAAAATAAATGGCACTGCCAAGCAAATACAAAAATGCCGCTGCTCCTAAAATTCCTGTAGTAGACAAAATTTGCAGATAATTGCTGTGAGCATGATTCAGGTCGGTAGACCGGCCTGCCACCACCGCTTCAGAAATCGGTAAGCGAGGAAACTTATGTGGACCAACGCCGGTAATAGGATGCTCTTGAAATAGCTGCCAGGCAGTGGACCAAATTTTTAAACGAGCGGTAACGCTTACGTCTGTTTGCCAGTGACCTAATGGAGCGATTCTGGCCTTCACCAGTGGAACGAAGCAATAACTGAGCACTCCCAGCACAAGCAATACCACAGCGCCGCGCAGAAGCATTTTCGGAGAAACGTACAAACAGATACTGAGAAAAGCAAAAATCATGCCCACCCAAGCGCTGCGCTCGCCACAAAAAAGCAAACCAAGAAAATTGGCTAAAAGCACAGCCAGAAAGACTCTGCCATTCTGCAGAAGAGGCAGTTGCTGGTAACCTTTTTTGATTAGAAATCCGAGGGCCAGAAAACTTGTCAGTTGAATCACACCGGCAAAAGACATTGGTTCGCTAAGAAATCCGGTGGCTTGCAAAAACGGATACGTAGTAAAAGGACGAAAATTAAAAATTTGCTGGGGCACGGCAAAGAGCCCGGAAAGTGCACCGGCTATCAGCAAAACCGTCAAAGTCCAGGCAGCAGTATTATATTTGCTGGATATTCCAGATGTTCGAAACATTTGGAAGGCCACCATATACGGTACCATCATGCCCCGCATACTCCAGAGAGCCTTAGCTCCTTCATCAATGCCACCACTAGCCAATCCGGAAATTAGAACAGGTACGGCAAATAAGCAAAGCGGCAACAATAATGGAGCTTCCTTCATTACCTTAAAACGCTCGAGACGGTCAGGCTGAGCCAGTGCCACAACTAAAAGTAAAATCAGGCAAATCCATGAACCAGAGACGCTGCAACAAAAACAAACTGCCAGAGCCATAGCAAGATAGCGTTCGATGGTTGCAAGAGAGGAAATTTTAGCCACCTGACTTAAGACTATTTATTCCAGTTGACCATGCCCATAATCTCGCGTACTTCAGTTAATGTTTGGCATGCTACCTTGCGGGCCTTAAGATTGCCGTGCTCAATAATCTTGCGCACGTTCTCAGGATCTTTAGCCAGAATTTCACGCTTCTCACGAAACGGTCTGAAATAGTCATTAATATGCACCGCCAGACGCTTCTTGCAGTCAACACAGCCAATTTTTGCCGTCTCACATTCGTCTTTAGCCTGAGCCAATATATCTTTGGCAAAGATATTGTAGAGAGGCCATGGTACTTCACAAAGATCCGTATGGCCAGGGTCGCTTCTGGCAATGCGAGTGCGATCAGTAATTGCTTGTTTGATTTTCTTTTCGGTATCACTTTCAGTGTCAGCAATTTTTATATCATTGTTGAAAGATTTGCCCATCTTCTGCCCATCAATGCCGCGCAGTAACGGTGTCTCAGTAAATTCAGGCTTGGGCTCGGGAAAATAATTGACGCCAAAGAGATGATTAAAGCGCCGTGCCACATCACGAGCAAATTCAAGATGCGACTCCTGGTCTTTACCCACGGGAATAAGCTCACCTTTAAAGGACAGAATGTCGGCGGTCATCAAAACCGGATAGCCGAGCAAGCCATAGGTGATTTTGTCGTGGGCGGCGTTCTCGTCTGAATCGAGCATTTTGACCATGTCTTTCAAAGTCGGCTCACGCTCAACCCAGTTATGGGGTGTAATCATTGAAAGCAGCAGGTGTAGCTCGGCAATCTCAGGAATGGCCGACTGCACATAAATAGTTGAAACATCAGGATCAATGCCAACGCAAAGCCAATCTAGAGCAATTTCCCAGATGTGACCCTGAACTTCTTTAGTATTTTGAAACTTTGTCGTCAGCGCGTGCCAATCGACAATTGAAAAATACGATTCATAACGGCTTTGAAACTGTATCCAGTTTGAGAGCGCGCCAAAATAGTGTCCCAGGTGCAGACGTCCGGTTGGACGCATACCCGACATTATTCGCTTTGATGTCATCTTCGGTCTTTCTATTTACCAGCTTGAGATTTAGCAATGTTCTCTCTAACAATTGCTTTCTTTCTGTTTACTTTGTTTTTGCGGCGAGTCTTCTTCTCACGGCGATTATGCTTGTCGGTCATCTTCCAGTCCTAACTTGACGGTAAAGAACTGAGTTTACCTAATGCGAGCGCTAATTGCAGGAAATTTAGCGAGGTGCAAACCTTTCTTTTTCACGAGTGAGGCGGTCCCAGTCAGAATCGGTCATGAAGCCCATTTTAACTAGAAGCTCTACAAGCTTGACGCCTTTCTGCCGGGCGAGCTCGATTACATCTCTCAATTCGTCGCCATTTAGGCGCCGTCGCTGCAATAGATACTGTTCCAGCTCTACACGACCAAGCAAAAGATCAGCCGTCAAGCTGACAACCTGATCCGGCGGATCTATGTAACCGCGTTCTAAAGCATACTTACAAGTATGTAATACCTGAGCCGGGTCTCGACCTAAGCCGCCATCTGTGGCAACGTTGATAAATGTTTTACCTGTTTTAAACGCAGACACAATTTTTTTCAAATCGTCATCTAAAGCATCATTATTTAAGGCAACCTGGCCAAAAGGGGCGACATGAAAGCAGGTTTGAAATAGCCTTTCAATATCGATGGCGACAAGAGGCAAGGGATCGGTGCGACGGATGTCAAAGGATTTTTTCTCAGGCTCCGGCTCGACATCTACCGGTTTTAAGGGAGTTTGGGCTTTTGGTTTTTCTAAAACCGAGGTTTGCATGCCAAGCTTTTCCTCGTCATTTTTCAAAGAAGCATTTTGAGCTTTGGCCATTAGTTCATAAAACTCAGCGCTGCCTACGGCAGGCAAGCTATCAGATGTAATTACTTCTGCCGGTCTTAGATCGACTGCCTCAGCAACCGGTGCCGAATTTGTCTTAGCAATCGGCTCAAGCATTGGACCTGGATCAGGCACAGTGGGAGGCTCAAACTCAGATTCAGATTTAGATTCAGGTTTAATGACAGAATCCACTTTGAGTTCTGTTTTAACTTCTGATTCAACTTCAGATTTAAGTTCAGTCGGCTTGTCGGCCAGCTCAGCCACTAAGTCGGCAGAAGGCTGCGATTTAACAGCCTGGCCGTTTTTGTTGGCACCACCTTCAGTGCCTTTAGGCTTACTGGATTTATCAGCACCGGATTTTTCGCTGGATTTTTCATCCATTTTTTCAGCTGCAGTCGCCGCTGCTTTATCCACAATGGCCTGCGCCTGACTGAGATCTTCCACCTGATCTAAAATCGAGTCGAGACTGGGGCGAATGCTGTCGACAGACCCTGTGCTCAGTAACCTGAAAAGCGAGTTGGTGGCTTGCACTACGTCAAAGCTGAACTCACGCATGGCCTGGCGCATCGTACGACCATCCGTGACCCAACCGAGCACCACATAATCTTCCTTATAAAGCGGTTGCTTTTGCAGCGCCTCTTGCCATTCTTGAGTGCCGAATTTAGGCGAGGGCACAATTTCAGTATTAAGACCGACATTAGACTTTTGCAAAAAGAGCATTTGGTCGGCAAAAGTGTTGACCTGTTTGAGCTCTATTTTGAGATTGCAACTTTCCGCACTGGTCGCGCCTTGAGCCAGGCGTTCCACACTAAAACTACCTTCATTCCAGAAGAGAAATTCGGTCAGAGCGTCATTGCCTTCTAAAAGGCCGAAATTAGCCGCCAAAATTTCACCGTCGCAGACGGTCACCTCGCCTTTCTGAGTACCATTAGTAAGCTGAACGGAAAAACTTTTATTTGATTCGGTGGCCAGAAATTGCAGCAGACCTGGCAGGCTGACATCGGACAAATTGCCTTCAATCATTGGTCCTTACCTTATTTCTTGCCTTGACCCTTACCTTGTAAAATTGCGTCAATGCGCTCAAGTTGATCTCCCGAACTTAGTAGAGGCCGTAAGTAATTAGTCCCTTATAAAGGCAAGCGGTTCGCACCCTGGTCTACCAAATTTACAAAAGTTAATCAATATCTTGACTGCTTAGAGTTGACTGAGATTTGGGTAAATAGCAA
>CASBPX010000035.1 GCA_949127735.1 Candidatus Obscuribacterales bacterium
GGGTCGATGGCGCGATTGTCTTTCTTATGATTGCTGAGAGCTGTTTCCAGCCACTGGCAAATCGTCACTGCCTGACTTTCGCTTACAGCCCGGGCTGCACCCTTAAAACTGTGCAAAAGTGAAAGTGAACGGCTGATATGAGGTAGCTGGTCACCATATGTAGTACCGGCCTCATTTAACGCTAAAAGTTTCTTTTGTACCTCCGTCAAAAGGTCGCTGGCCTCTTCTCGGTAGGCCTCTTTTAAACGGCGGTGAAAGTCTTCATCGGTCAATTAGTGGCCTCTGGCACCGGCAATTGAGAAAGAATAGCTGAGATCTGTTTATCTACTGGAGTGTAAAATTCTTTCAATTCCTGATAGATGCTCATTGCTTCTCGCCAGCGGTTTTTGACACCACATTCGGCCAACTGAGTAGCTTTTTTCGCCATGTGATTAAGCCCCAGTGAAGCACATGGACCTTTAATCGAATAAGCGAAGTGGCTTACAGCTTCTGAGTCTTTAGACTCTACCGCTAGTTCGAGACATTCTACAAATGTTCCGGATACACCAACAAAAAGACGCAAAATCGCTTCTGACTCAGCAGCACCATATGTGCTTTCCAGTTGTTTGATATCGATGGGCCCTTCGGCTGATCGTGATGACAATAATGAAGAAGGTTCACTAGCGTCATCAAAAAGCACCACCCGCGCGCGGTTAGCTCGATTTTGTTCGCCACCCACTTCGTTTATTTTGGCAGGCAGCCATTTTGTGATTGACTGCCGCAAGAGAGTTTCAGGCGAGCCTTTTGTAATGAAGTCATTCATCCCAGCTGCCAGACATTTTTCTCGATCACCTTCGCGGTCATAAGCGGTAACCGCAATAATAGGAATTTGCGATTTTTCCGGTTCAAGAGCGCGAATTTGCGTGGTGGCTTCATAGCCATCTACCTCAGGCATGTCGCAATCCATTAAAATTAAATCGAAGTCGGCCGAGCGCACTGCGTCTACCGCTTCGCTGCCGCTTTTGACAAGAGTGACGGCGAAACCCATGCGCTCGAGCTGTAATTTCAGTAACTTCTGATTGACTGCCACATCATCTGCCACCAGTACTTTTACATCTTCACCGGCAGGCTCTTTAACTTCTTCAATATCGGCATGATCGTGCATTGCTAGTTCATGCTCTTTGTTGGCGCTGTCAGCCAACTCAATATCCTGACTCCTTACTCGAGTAAGTTTGCGACTGAGCATGTCGAGCTCTTTACTGGCCAGGGTGATGTTGTCCAGCCGCTGCTCAAGTTCGCCGCAAAGATTGCTCAGCTCATTGACAACCGCCACGTGCTCTGTGATATCAACTAGAAAAGCAATCACACCGCCAATTTCACCGCTCTCAGGACCGGCCAGAGTAGAAACGGTGACACGCAGCCAGAGTGGTCTGTCTGGCTGCCCTGGTCTTTTAACAATAATCTCTGTATCTTCCAGTTTTCTCACCGAGCCGCTCAAAGCTTCGGCCCATGGCAATTCTTTGTCGGTCAGATGCGTTGTGCCGTCGGTCTTAAAAAGCCCGTGAGCATCGCCTTCGTCGGCATTGAGACTGCCAGCAAGCAGATATTGGGCGCGATCATTAAAGAGCAGTTTCTCGCCGTCGGCGCCAAAAACCATAGCTCCCACATGCTTGTTAGACAATATCGACTTGAGAATGCGGGGGAACTCAAGCAGCGGTTCCACCCGTGAATTTTGGGCGCTGAGCAAACCGGTAAGCTCAATAGTCATGCGCTCGAGTTCAGGCCTAAGCTGATTTTTCGTCTGGTCTATGCCTTTAAGAGTGATTTTCAAATCGTCCAGTTGCAAAATCAGTCTCTGCACTGGGGCTTCCCATTCCACCGTCATTTTGTGACCACCACTTTTTTAAACTCAGTGGCATTTTAACTCAGTGCCTATGCTCTATACAATAATAATAAGGTCGGCGTGGCAACCGGAGGCCAATCAGTGCAACTAGAGCAGGAGCTTTTAGCCAGGCTGAGTGAGGCTCTGGCTGTCGCTATCGGCATTCATTTTGAAGTCGATCGATTGCCTTTTTTGGAAAAAGCACTGATGCTGGCCGGCGCTGAGATGGGGTATAACGATGCCGCTCAGGCCCGGGAGCTGGCCGAGAAAGTATGCAGGCAGGCAGCTGTCCCGGAAGAATTACAGTCATTGGCCAGGCACCTGACTGTAGGTGAAACCTATTTCTTTCGTGACCCAAGAGTTTTTGCTGAACTCAAGATCGTTCTGGCCGAACTGCTGGCCATGCAGTGGCCAAAGGACCGTGTGTTTAGAATTTGGAGTGCCGGATGTTGCACTGGCGAAGAAGCATATTCGTTAGCTATGTTGATCACCACCTTGCTGTCTCATGATGGCAAATTTGGCCCACTGAGCAACTGGCAAATTGAAATTTACGCCAGCGACATTAATCGAGACTTTTTAAAGACGGCCGAAGCTGGTGTTTATAGCGCCTGGTCATTCCGCGGGGCGCAAGGTGATGACGAAATCAAAGCCAAATTTTTCACAGCCTTAACGGACGGCTCTTTTATTATTAATGCTTCAATTAAAAAGATGGTGACATTTTCCTATCTTAACCTGGCAGATGACTATGCCTATCTTGATGTCTTATCCAGCGAGCCACTAAATCTGGTGCTCTGTCGCAACGTTCTAATTTATTTTGCCACCAGCGTTGCCGGCGCCGTTTTAAGCCGGTTGAGTGCTTCCTTGGCGGTGGAGGATGGCTTTCTGCTTCTGGCTCCGTCAGATCTTCCAGCTGCAGGCACCATTTCTCATTTGCGGCAGAGTACAAAAACATTTTTGCCGCTATTCCAACGTGTGGCTTTAGCCGAAACAATCGACAAGGCAAGTAATAGACCTCAGCTTGAAGCTGAGAAATACGAGTTGGAATATGCGAGAAAATTGCTTCGTCAGGGTGAATATCAAAGCTGTGAACGGGTAATCAATAAAGCCTTAAAAAGCTTATCAATTGGTGATCGGCGGCGCTTAGACAACAGCTTGCATCAGCAGTTTCTAGAATTAAAAATAAATTTGCTGATCAGCTGTGCACGCCTTGACGAAGCTTGCCATCAGGCATCGCTACTGGTGGCGCTGGAAGACAGGTATCAATATTTGTATTTGTATGCTGTGGTCTTGCAAGAAAATGGTGAACTCCTGCGCGCCGAAGAATTGTTGCTGCAAGTACTGCATACGAAAGCTGATTTTTGCGCTGCTTTACTGATGTATTCGTCGTTGTTGGGGCAAAGGGGCGAAAAGAAATATGCTGGTGAGCAGTTGATCAAATTACACTCAATTCTATTAAAATTGCCTGCAGACGAATTGTTGGAGTGTACTGGTGACCTTTCAGTCAAAGAATTGCTCAGCACCGTTGATAACTTGCTAGGTGAAGTTGATGCATAGCGGCGGTGACCGTCATTTGATTAAGCAGATTTTGCGCTCTCGGGCACGGTTGTTGGCTCGGCCGCACGTTGTTGAGCAGAGCCCTGATAAGGTTTATGACCTTGTGGAATTTTCTATCGACGCCAGGCATTTTGCTTTTGAAGCGAAATTTGTTGATGAAGCTTTTGGTATCAGAGATGTGAGCCCGGTGCCGCAAACTAGTGAACTGGTCTTAGGCATTACCAATGTGCGCGGACAAATGGTGACCGTGATTGACTTGAATGTCTTGCTCGGGCTCAAGAGCGAACACAGCGGACCAGCAGACGGTTTGATTTTGCGATTTGGTGCCTTACGGTTGGCTGTGCGTGTTGACCGCGTGCTTTCAGTCAGGCAAATCAACGCTGCTGAACTCTCCAGCAATTTTACCGGTTTATCTGACAGATTGACTCATTTTTCCCTTTCGCTAGCAAGCGACATGCTGATAATTCTAGATGCCAAGCGCATTTTCACTGATGCCATGATTGTTCAATTAGCCGGATAACGTGACCGTATAGCCTGTAGCGAAGGGCTTTTGCAGCTTCAACTGCGGCGAGCCTTGATATGAGCCGGTAACTTTGTTGCCACACGGGTATAAGAAAAGGGCAGAAGATAACTGCTGCGCGACATTCGGGGGGAATGTTTCAATGTCTGATAATCGGAACCTTTCAGGTGAGCAAGTAACGGGATTTGTCGCACGTTTTGACAGTCAGGTAGCTCTGCTCAAAAACGCCGTAGAAGAAGTAAGGCGTGCCTCGAATGCCGCGTCAGGTTTAGAGAGGGCCACTAGAGCTCTACTCACAGATGGTGGTGCCATTGATTTCCCATCCATTCCCGGAGTGCTCAGTCGACTGGCAAAAAATCGGCAAATGGGCGCCCTTCTA
>CASBPX010000036.1 GCA_949127735.1 Candidatus Obscuribacterales bacterium
CTCAGAATCAGTTGGTGGAGTGGTCTTTGTTGACGGAGCATATCTGGGAAAAATTAAAACAGCTAACAATTCAGGGTTGAGTGGAGGCGCTTTCTGGTGCCATCTCAATAACGGCCCTCATCTGCTGGAGATAAGAAAACCTGGTTATAAAACGTTCTCTAAACAGCTAGATTTTAAAAGGCAAGATTACGTCGGTGTTACCCTGGAGCACTAACACTTCTAATTTCTGATGGTTGATTAGTCGCAGATGGTGAAAATCCTATGTATAACATTGTAATTACGCCGTAATGACATTGTTTCATCGAGGATTTTACTCTTTCAAGAAGTCCTGAGGCTGCAAGACCATGGGAATAACCGTGTTGTGCTTATGGCGTCTTGGGCCCACACTGTGGCAAAGCTAAGGAGCGCAAGTTATGGCCCAACCAGAGCTGGAAAAATTCATTCCCACCCCGTCTGAACCCGTGGGCACTGCCTTACACGACGAAATGGTCCAGTTTAAAACTTTGGATCTGAAGACGAGCGCAAAAGACCTTCCCCTAAGCAACCTTATTCTTGTTGATGCAGCAGAAAAGGCTGAGGGCGATAAGGCCGCAGCGCCCGACGACAAAAAGCAAGACAAAGATATTCTCAAGTATCTAATTAGTTTGCCACCAGAAAAACTTGGACCCGGCCTTAATCTGGCTCGCGATGCCGCTAAAGAACTATCACTGGAAAGCGATGCTAAGCAGGCTGCTGCGCGCTTTGTGCCCAAGTTTGAAGCAGCGGTCAAACAGACAGACCAAGATTATGTAGACACCGTGGCCTCTCAATGGGGTGATCTCAGCCTGGCAAGACGCGACGTTAGTTTTAAAGCTTCTTCATTCATGACTAAGGTTCAGGGTCTAAACGCGAACTTGAAAGAAGTGCCGGAAGAGAAGCGCGAAAAGCTGGCCACCATGATTAATCTCATGCAAAATGATGACCTTAGCCCGGCCCTGGCAGCTGAATTGCGTAAATCGGTGGGTGAATATCCTGATGTGCTCAAAAGTTTTGATATTGCCAAGGCTGCCGAAGTCAATTTAAAAAAGGCCACAGAGGCCGTGCAGAAAGCTCAAGAACCCCTGCTTAAAGCTGCCGGCGAGCAAGCCGCCAGCCGTTATGTCATGGCCCAGGTGCTCGAGATGAGCGGCAAAAGCAGCGATGCCTTTATGCTCAAACAGAAAGCCCTAGAGCAATACAATAAAACAACCGGAGACATTATCGGTCAACCGGTGGCACCTAAACCCTTGTTGCAAGCTTGATTAGCGCTTGATTAGCGTTAGAGCTTCCTTAAAGCTAAATAAGCAGAGCGGCGGCCGGGGCATAAGCGGACGCCACTGAGTTATAGTTGCCGGGTTATTCGCAAGCAATTGACAATAGAGGCTGCATGCCCCCCAAACTAATGGGCCTGGTCGGCTTTGTGCTCATACTGGGCACCGCTTACCTGATGTCGAACAATCGCAAAAAAATCAATTATCGCCTGGTGATTTCAGGGTTGGTTTTACAGTTGCTCCTGGCAATTTTCGTGCTCAAAATTGAGTTCGGCCAGATGCTCTTTCGCAATCTAGGCGATGGCATTACACAGCTTTTGCACTTTTCAGACAAAGGTGCCGGTTTTGTCTTTGGCCCTCTGGTAAACAACCCTGAAAAGTTAGTTGAAGTCTTCGGCCCAGGAGCCGATTATATTTTCGCTTTTCGTGTGGTGCCCACAATTATTTTTGTCTCCAGCCTGGTGAGCATCTCTTATTTCCTCGGCATCATGCAAAAATTTGTGCAGATCGTGGCCAAAATAGTTTCTGTCACCATGGGTGCCAGTGGCGCCGAGGCGCTTTCTAATGCCGGTTCGGTTTTTGTCGGACAGGTTGAAGCACAACTTTTAATCAAACCGTATGTGCCCACCATGACCATGTCAGAATTACTGGCATCAATGGCGGGTTCTATGGCCTGCGTCGCTGGTGGTGTGTTAGCTGTCTATATTGGCCTTGGCATCAAAGCCTCCTATCTGCTTACAGCCAGCATTATGGCTGCCCCTGGAGCCCTTGTGATTGCCAAAATCGTCTGGCCTGAAACTGAAGTTTCAGACACTCAAGGCGAAGTAAAAGTAGAAGTAAAACGCACTCAGGCTAATATTATCGATGCCGCCGCCCATGGTGCCTCAGAAGGTTTGCGCATCGGTCTTAATGTGGTCGGCATGCTCATTGCTTTCATTGCTTTAATTGCGCTCTGCGACGCCGTTATCGGCTGGGCCGGCAACTGGTTGTACATCTGGGGTTTGCGTCTTGACGGCGTCGGCCTCGACCTTTCACATCTTGAATTAAAAGGTATCTTCGGCGCCCTTTTTGCGCCGGTAGCATTTGTTTTAGGCGTGCCCTGGCAAGACGCTCACACCGTCGGCCGTCTTATGGGCGAGAAGCTGGTTATAAACGAATTTGTCGCTTATACGGATCTTTCTAATATGCTCAAGAGCCCAACCAATACACTGACCGCCCAGGCTGAAACCATAGCTACATTTGCACTTTGCGGTTTTGCCAATTTCTCTTCTATCGCCATTCAAATTGGCGGCATTGGTGAAATTGCCCCCAACCGCCGCGAAGATCTGGCCAGGCTTGGTGTAAAAGCACTGATTTGCGGCACCCTTGCTTCTTATTTGTCAGCCACCCTGGCCGGTCTTCTGACCTGATTGAAAAAGGAAACACGGCAAGCAAATGTCTATAGACAGAAGTTCAGTAAAAGCTGCGGCCATATGGGTGCCAATAGCCCTTATAGCTTTATATTCGCTCTATACACTGGCATGTAGTCGAGGTGAAAAAGTAAACGCTGTCTGGCTCATTCTCGCCAGCTCATGCACCTTTGCCGTGGCCTACCGTTTTTACAGCAAATTTATAGCGGAAAAAGTTTTTGTTCTGCAAGATTGTCACACCACACCCGCTGTGATTGTTGACGATGGCAAAGACTATGTGCCCACACACAAGTGGGTATTATTCGGCCATCACTTTGCCGCTATTGCCGGAGCTGGTCCGCTGGTGGGGCCGATTCTGGCCTCACAATTTGGTTTTTTACCAGGCACGCTCTGGATTATCGTCGGAGTTGTGGTAGCAGGGGCGGTGCAAGACTTTGTCATTTTGTGCGCTTCCATGCGCCGGGGCGGCAAGTCACTGGGGCAAATGGCAAAAGACGAAATTAGCCCCCTGGCAGGCTTCGTTGCTCTAATTGCAATCTTACTGATCATGATGATTCTAATGGCAGTACTGGCTTTAGTTATTGTCAACGCACTTAAGGCCAGCCCCTGGGGCGCTTTCACTCTGCTTGCCACTGTACCTATAGCTATGGCAGTGGGCCTGTACATGAAAATTTTGCGGCCGGAAAAAATCATGGAAGGCTCCACCATTGGTGTGGTCTTAACGATACTGGCAGTGGTGGCAGGGAAATGGGTGGCGCAAGACCCTGCCTGGGGCGCTTTTTTTACTTTAAGCGGCACTCAGCTGGCGATTTCGGTAATGGTTTATGGTTTCATTGCGTCAGTTTTGCCGGTCTGGATACTACTTGCGCCGCGAGATTATTTGTCGGCTTTTTTAAAAGTAGGAATTATCAGTTTGCTGGCTTTCGGCATTTTATTGCTGCGACCTGATTTAGAAATGCCTGCCCTGACTATATTTATAGACGGCCAGGGGCCACTATTTAACGGCAATATTTTTCCATTCTGTTTTATCACCATTGCCTGTGGTGCCATTTCCGGTTTCCACTCTCTGGTGGCTTCAGGCACCACTCCTAAAATGATTGCCAGAGAAACTCATGCTCGTCCTATTGGTTATGCCAGCATGCTTTGCGAAGCGGCAGTGGCGATAATGGCCATTATTTCAGCTTGCGTCATTGCCCCCGGCACTTACTTTGCCATCAATTCACCCAAGGGTGTGGTAGGAGAAAATCATGTGCAGGCAGCGGCTACCATCAGTTCATGGGGATATCCGGTGAGCGATGGACAAATGCAAACACTGGCTCACGATATGGGCGAAGAAAATCTCTGGGGCCGCACCGGCGGAGGGCCGACCCTGGCGGTGGGAATGGCTCACATATTTGCTCGAGTGCTCGCCGCATTGCCATTTAAAGGGTTATCGGAATTGACAATTTCATTCTGGTATCACTTTGCCATTATGTTCGAAGCACTATTTATTCTGACCTGTCTCGATGCGGGCACAAGGGTGGGCCGTTTTCTCTTGCAAGATTTTCTCGGATTGCTTTATAGACCACTGGGGCGCACCGACTGGTATCCGGCTGTGGTGCTCAGTTCAGCGCTGGTTGTAGGCGGCTGGGGGTACTTTCTTTATCAAGGCGTAATCGACCCTCTCGGTGGCATCAACAGTCTCTGGCCACTATTTGGAATCAGTAATCAATTACTCGCCGTGGTGGCACTTTGTGTCGCTACCTCGTGCATCATCTCTATGGGCAAACGCCAGTATGCCTGGGTAACTCTTCTGCCACTGTCATTTTTGCTCACAGTTACGCTAACGGCCGGTTATTTGAAAATATTTTCGCCCGATGCCAAACTTGGTTTTCTTGCCCACGCTCATATGCTCGAAAATAAAATTAAGACCGGTTTAAATCTTCAAGAAAATGCCACCACCAGCGTGCTGATTTTCAATGATTATCTTGACGCCGCTCTTGGTGGCTTATTTATTGTGCTGGTATTGATCATTCTTTTCGAGTCAATCAAAAGCTGGCTCAAGCCAGACAGAGAACTGCTCGAAAGCCGCAGTCAGGCCGGTGAAATCAATGCTGAAACTCTGGAGCAAATGGAGGCAAGTAAAAGCAATACAGCTACCGATATGAATAATCCTCCAATGCGCTGCTGCTGATTATTTTTGAAAATGACTAAACGAAGTAAAGAGGTAAAACAGTTGATACAGCGAACCGCTGTACTCGAACAGTATGTTTTCCTCATCCAAACGGCGCATCGCGAGGCCGATTATCATTCGAGCGAAGTGGTGAAAAGGTCGATTGCCAATGCTAATTCAGCCCTGACAGAATCAGTCAAATTACTGGCTCAAGAACAAACTTGGCAGGCAGAAAGACTGCTCAATGTCGCCTGGTTTTACGCTAAATTTGCCCAAGATATTCTCGCGGCTGAAGCTACTGAACATCTGCTTGGCCATGATCAATTTTTAGAATTGATTCCATCGCAGGAACAAACAAAAAAACGTCTTAGCGAAATTTTAAACCGGCTGCAGCGTCGCCTCGATAATTATCAGGATATGGTTGCGGCACAAGATCCAAGCGCCTCTCAAGCCGTTGAGGAGAGCTAACTAAATGGATTTATTTGATTATGACGGCAAAAATAAGAATCGCAAAAAAGCGTCGGCGCAAGTGGCGGAGCAGCTTTTGTCAAAGCTATCAATCAGCATTGCCGAATTTACAAGTATCGACGCTACTGATGCCAGCGTGCATAACGAGCTCTATCAGCAGCGATTTGACAAAGCCAAACGCGCACATCACAAAGCAAAATCGGCACTGAACAATGACTATTATGAAGACGCCAGCGAGCATGCCGTGCGCGGTTTGCTTCACCTCGATCTAGCACTCAATCATCTGCACTCAGGCAAACTTGACCTGGGGCAAATGACGGCACCCGCACCCAATTTCGACGATAGCAGCGAAGAACTAATCAGCATGCTGATTGACGCTATCTGTCGCATCAAGCTGATTGTCGAATACAAAGGCATCACTCTAAACCAAGCATTGACTCACAGACTGTCTCAAGTAGTGCAATTATTGCAAGACGCCATTGAGCAGTATGGCAGGTGCGAAGAAGGCAAAGACCCAAATCATACTTCTGATCAGACGGCAGAGAAGACCGCTGAGTGCGGTCTGGTCTGGGCGCAGTTTATCTATGGCCAATTGACTGGTGATGAGCTCTATCCTAAGAAATCGTTGAATAAATCTATGCGCGCACTGAATCAGTTTGCCTGGCAATCAACCGCGGGGATATTTTCGGCCATTCCTTCACTGCAAAAAATAAAAGAAGCACGCTTGCATCTCTCATCGTTGGAAGAGAGCTTGCATGACGCTCTTAATGCCTATCTCGAAGGCGACAGCGACGAGTTAGACAAATCTTTGCGCCTGGGCAAAATTGAAGCCACTTCACTTTTCAAATACAAAGAATTTGCCACCAAAGATTTAGACAATACAAACTCAGGCTTGCAGAATTTGGACCTGACAATTTCAGAAAATCCATCTTTGCGTGAGAATCTTGTAGAAATGGCAGATCTTCTGGTTAAAAATCATCCTGATTCGCGCACGGCTACTTCTACGACCGAACAATTACAAGTGCAATTAAGCAATTTAAAACGCTCAATCAAGGCGGAAAAGTGGTCAGAAATTGAGGTTTTACTTAGCTCAGCGCGGTTTAATTGCCAGATTCTTAAAAATGAAATTGCCAAAATTGAAACTTGAGCATACAAAAGACTTAGGTGGACGGTTCACAGGGAATAGTATAGAGACCGGAGTATTCAAATACTCTAGAAAGTAGCCTAAATAGGCCGGAAACCCGAAGCAGAAATTAGGTCAGCAGCTAGGAATGACTAGAGAAATCGAGCCAAATTTTTCTGACGACGGACAAGACACGACACGCGCCACTGGAGGCCCAGCGGGGCAGACTGGGGTCGCTCGACCGTTTCTGTCCGACGGACGATTAATGGCCGGCGATATTGTCGGCGACAACTATGAAATTATCGAATTGCTTGGCGTAGGTGGCATGGGATGCGTGTATAGCGCCCGCCATCGCATTTTGCAAAAAATCTACGCCATGAAAACCATTAACAGTAACGCCGTCACCGAAATGGCATGGCGGCGCCTGCAGGTTGAAGCCCAGGCAATAGCCCGCATTAACCATGCCAATATTGTCGCAATTCACAATTTGGGTATTCACCAGGGCAAGCTGCCGTACTATGTAATGGATTTGCTACAAGGCCGCAATCTCGCCGATATTCTTAAAACGAGAGGGTCGCTCACTCTCGCGCAAACAATTCCGATCTTTTTGCAAATTTGTGCTGGCCTGGACTTTGCGCACAAAAAAGGCATTATTCACCGAGATATTAAACCAGGCAACATTATCATTCTGGATCAACCAGACGTATCAGGCGCAACAGTTAAATTGGTTGATTTCGGCATTGCAAAACTTGCTGGTGCCAGTGATCCCAACAATCAAAATCTGACGAGCGTTGGTGAAGTTTTTGGCAGCCCGTTTTATATGAGCCCGGAACAATGCGAAGGCAAGGGCATCGACGCGCGCTCTGATATTTACTCAGTCGGTTGCACGCTTTTTGAGACCCTGACGGGCAAACCGCCTTTTCGCGGGGCTAATCCGCTTTTGACTATGCTAATGCATAGAGAAGAAGAAATTCCGACTTTGACCGGTGTCTCTGGCAAAGAATTTCCTCAGTCACTGGAAAATGTGCTGTTTAACTTGCTCGCTAAAGATCCCATAGACCGCTATCAAACTTTAGAAGCACTGACAAAAGATTTGCAAAACGTGCTCGATGGCGAAAACGTGCAATTTGTTCAAAATCGTGATCTTTTTGAACGCGATTATTATGATGATGATGATCAAGTTGATATTCAAGACGAGGATTCAGAGTATCAAGACGAAAATGAAACCGCTGGCAGAAGCGGTTTGCCTCGAAAATTTTCAACCAAAATCATGGCAATACTGGCCGCAGGCTTTCTTCTGGCTGCAGCTGCAGCTTTTTGCGCAGTGGCGATGCTGCAAAAAGATGATGCCACACTCTTCAGGCCTTCAGGACTTGCACCAGCTGTAGTGGCAGGTGGTGCAGTTAAAACTGAATTGCTTTTACCCAAATTTTCTACACGATATGATGACAGAATAGAATTTGACTTCCCCACTGACATTGACCTGGGCAAAATCAGTAACGATTATTCAACAGAAAAGCACCAGCTCGCACGGGGCAAGGTAATTTTCCAGACTTCAGATCCTGTGCACTATTTTCCTAGTGACTACGTTATTGCCAGGCCTCAGATTTTCAATTCTTTTGCCGCTGACGATCTCAACTCGGTGAGCAGTCCATCGAGAATGGAAAAAGGCAATATGCACGAAAATTTGCCCTATCTGGTACGGCTGAAAGGCTTGAGAAGACTCAATCTTCAACGAACCGATTTTAGTGACAGCGACGTTGAGTATTTAAATCAGTTACCTAATTTGCATATACTCAACGTCAATTTCACAAAAGTGACCGGCGCGGGACTAAGCAAATTTAAATATCTGAAGAATCTCACTAGCTTAGGTTTCTCCGGTAATAAGGGCCTTGGAGAATTACTGAAGGCCCTAGAAGGATCTCCTAAAATAGACCGCCTTTACCTCGCTGCTTGCGAGTCTCCACTAGGAGAGAGCGGCGCAGCCGTACTCTCAACTTTCAAAAATCTGGAGCATATCGACTTTGGAGCGTCGGACGCCAACGATAAGACTCTGACTTATCTTTATGACTTGCCGCGTCTAAAATTTATTGATTTAAACAGCTGTAGTGTTAGCGACGAGGCGATGAAAGCATTGCTTAAACATTGTCGCGGCCAACTAAAAATTAATCGCGAGATCAGTCCTAAAACCAGTTTGAAACAATTCGACAATGAATTGCCTGCCGACTGGATGGCTAAATAACATGCTGGGTGCCATAGGCAATAACGGCCTTCTCTACAGGCCCTTGACAAGGTATGTATAATAGAGCTTTCCAGAAGCTTTATAAATGAAGAACTGCACTTTCATATTTGTCCTCATGGCCGCAAGTTTCCTGTCGTTCGCGGCTGGCAATGATGCCTGGGCTCAAACTGCCATCAGCCTGGCAACCCCAGAGGTTATGGCTGTTCAGCCCGAGACTGCAAAACTCGAAACCTCGAACATCCAAAGCTCGAAACCTGAAACCGATACTGATCGAATGATTGAACTGGAAGACCGCTATTTTGGCCACAGCTTTGCTCAAGAGCCCGTGGAGAAAAGATTAAGACGGCTGGAAAATCTGATTTTTGGCCAGGTTTCAAGTGAATCTGCACCCCCATCTCTACGTTTGCACAAAATTGAACAAGCCGTGGCCAAATCTGGCGGTCAAAAAAAAGCAGACCTGGCGAAATTACCCGCTTTATCTTTGCCTGTGCCTAAAAAGCAAGGCAAAGCCAAAAAACTCACCTTTAACCAGACCTATGCCATAGCCGCTCAAGACATCAAGTTGAAGCGCTATCACGCTGCTGCAGACGGTCTTCTCAAAGTAATCAACATGAATCCGCGTTATTCTCCCGCATATGCCTATCTAGGCGACGTGCTGATTAAGTTGAAAGATTATGAAGGAGCCAAAGAAGCCTACAGGGCCGGTTTTGAAGTCGATCCATTCGGGCAATACGGCCGCTACGGCAAGGCACGATTAATGGGTATGGCCGCCACCGAAGGTTACAGACGCAACCAACCGCAAGACACACCGATAGTGGTGGAACGCACCATAAAGCTAATCAACAAACAGTCAAACGATCTCGGTAATCGCTATGCCACCGAAGGTCAGACCTGGTCGCGGTGGCGTACTGACTTGGCCAACATTCAATTGCGTCGATTGGCTCAAGACAGCCATTCGCAGGTGCAGGTCTTAAGACGACGCGGTTATCAACTTTATAACGACAATGAAATGAGCAATCTCGAAAATCTGCGCACTAGCTATTTGCGTAATGATGCCGTTGTGCAAGGCACAAGAGCACGAGCCGAGGCCACACGCAAGGCTGCTTTTGTGGCTCAGAGCGCCTCTAACTTGAAAAGTTTGATGATGCAACCAACCAGACCGGGCAATGCCAAATTAAGAGCACTCGGCACAAACCTCTATGTGCGTTATTATGGTAACGACACGCCGAGCTGGACCGAGTCACCAGTACCCGAAGATCCGGCAATCGAACTGGCCGCCAAAGCCAACAAGCTCAAGTAAGGTTGTTAAATTCAGAAACAAATTGATAGCAAAATTGACAGCAAAAACTGATGGTAAAAATATTGAAGAAGTTTGACAGCTTGCAACAGCTGGCCGCAGCCTGCACTTTACTATTGCTCATCACACCCTCCGCGCTGGCGGGAGAAAAAACGATTCCCGATGATCAGTGCACTCAGCCTGGTCGCGTAGATTCAGCCCGTGAACTGATTGCCGAAAGCAAAGATTTTCGCTTGAATGCATCGCAGTCAACAGTGAATATGAAAGATGCCATTCGTAAAGCTCGCAACCTCACCGGTGGTGCCAACAAACTGACCAAAATCAGTGCCGGAAATATCGATCAATACAAAGTCGATCTGGAAGCTTTTAAAAATCACGTAGGCAGCTACAAAGCGCATCTAGACCAGGTCGAACGCGATCTTGGTCATTGCAAAGAAACTGAGCGTTTGTATCAAGAACATGCAAAAAAATATACCATGCATGTAGACCAGTATCATCTGCCACCAATCCCGCCACCACATTTATGTCCGGGTATGAGAATTTCAGAAGCTGAAAATGGCAAGCTGTCCAATCAACTGCGGGGCGATCAAGAACGTTTAGCCAGAGCAGAACTGGATCTTTCTAATGCCGAAGGTCGGCTGGCAAATGCCCGCCAGGAGAGTGCTCACGCAGATGGCGAGTTGCTCAAACGCAGCAAAATTTTAGACGCCGAACGCAATCTGGCCGGTGAATTCGAATCACTGAAAACCGAACTTTCACTGCTCAATACTCAGCACAAAGCATTGCTAAATGGTGGCATTCTACCCACGCCGAAAGTCGGAGTAGGCAAAGTCAGCGGCACAGTAAAACAAAAGTAAGCATGAAAATTGAACACCCTTATTGGGACCTATATGCTCAGCTGGTCAGCCTGAGGCCGAAGAGTAACGCCGAGCGTCTCAAAGCGGTAGAAGTGCTTGAAGTTGAAGCGGGTTTAAATCAGTGGAAACGCACCAAAATCAAAATGCTTTCCTGCCTGCCTTTCAATTCGTCTAGGTTGATAGAAGAAATTTTCTTTCTCACCTTGCGTGAAAAATATGCTTACTCAGTTTTGTCACCCGAAATTTTACAACTTATTGCCGAACATGCCCCGATAGTTGAACTGGGCGCCGGCAACGGTTATAACGCCTGGTTATTGCAGCAGATGGGCGCCGAAACTATTGCCATGGATGCCTTCCCGGTAGAGGAAGGCAAAAACTGGTTTTTCAGCACCAGCATAGTCGGCCTACCAACCACCTCAGGCAGCAGCTTCACTACTATCGTCAAAGGTGACAGTCAGTCAGTGGTTGATTATCCTCAGCATGCCTTGCTGATGATCTGGCCGCCACGAAATCCGATGGCCCTTGACGCACTTGGTGCCTACAAAGGAAACAAAATTATCGTCATCGGCGACAAAACTTGCTGTGCCACTCCAGCCTTTTATCAAAAAATGGCCAGCCAGTGGAAGCTGCATTCCACCACCACCACAGGCAGCTGGGACGCCAATCACAAAGAGTATATGGAAATTTATGTGCGGCAATAGGCAGGCATAAAATTAACGCCTGTGATCGCTTTTTACGTCATCAAGATTGGCTACAAAGCGCAGTGCTTTAGCTGGTGATAATCCGTAACTGCGCGCAAAGTGGCGAATGAACCACATTAGAGTGCCGGCAATCAAACTACAGCCTAATACAATGGCCAAACTGACATAAATACAAATGTCAAAAACAGCCTCACGTAACTGTTTCATTTCTCCAGATAAAGAGCGCACTTCGCGGTTCAGGCTGCTCACTGAATTGGAAAGCTCAGCTACCGGTGGTGCTAGATTTTTTATACTGGGTTGCAAATTATTTAGTGGCGAAGCGATACCATCAAGTGGCTTGCGCAAGCTGTCGAGCGGCTGCACCAGCCGTTCTATAGGCTGAGGAATGGCGGTCATGGTGTGCTGCAGCTTGTTTATCGGAGCACTGAGATCTTGAATTGGACGAGCCAGTTGAGTGATCGGTTTGTTTAAACTGCTGATTGGATGCTTGAGATCAGCAATGGGTTCTTTCAACTCACTAATGGGAGCCTTGAGATCGTTCATCGGACCCTTCAAATCTTCCAGCGGGGCCTTGAGAGTGTGCACCGAAGCGCTCACATCTTGTAACGGCTTCTCGAGATTGCGCAGTGGTTCCTGCAGTGCCTTTAGGTTGCTTTCAGTGCCCTTGAGGGGCAAACTAACGTCTTCCAGTAGAGGACTGAACATCAGCTTGCTATCTTGAGCAAAACTTTTCAAAGGGTTGAGGTAAAACTTTTTCTTTACTTGTGGCAGCACCGCCGCCACTTTCTTGGTAATAGTAGCTTTCTGGCTGACTTTTGTGCTTGCAGTAGAACCGGCAGCAGCGTCTGGAACAGAAAGATAGGAGTCGTAACGCTCGCCATCAGTCTTGCCCGACTCAGCGGAGACTGCAGGCAAACCGACCAAAGCCACCATGCAGCAGAAAGGCAATAAGTTTAGAGGGAATTTCATCGGTCACCGTGTCGAAGATATTGCCAGGTCAGGTAGAGCTTAAGGCAGTCGTCAAGAGTATCATATCTGAGCAGAAAAAAAAGGTTAGAAGCGTCGAAGCCGGTGAATCCTCAAAGTTCCCTGACAATTTCGGACACATGCTCGGCATATAGATCAAGCACCTAACTCAATACGTAGGGATATCAGAACTACTTACTGGTGGCGGTAAAATCTTGAATAGACTGCACTAACGCCTTTGCTAAACCCAATTTTTGCAGTTGATCGAAACTGAAAGTACGCACAATATCATACTTGGCACCATAGCTTACCAGGCCATTATCCAACTCATTTAAAAAGCGCGCCCCTTTGTATTCTGAAGCGCCAATTTGAAAAAATACTACAGTCACCTCTTTGGGATTTCGAAGCTGTTTGGTGGTGGCCACAAGAGTATCGACAACCATCTGCGGCTCGTAACGCGGAGCCGGCACACCATCGGTAATCACAGCCAATAGCATCGGTTTGGAACCAGGTTTACGACGGTTTAGAAAAGCCTTCAATCGATTATCCAGTGGCTCTGCTAAATGCGTGCCCCACATAAAAGCGGGATTATTGAAAAGATTGGCAATATCGGCAGTGGAAGAATTAGGATAAACCTGAAACTCTGAAGCGAAAGAAGTCAGCGTCAAGCCTTTGGGCGCAAATGGTGTCAGCCGCCGCACTAAATCTGTAGTCTGATTGCCGCACCATTCCCATCGTGATAGATCACCAGGGCAATCACGCCGCCGCATAGACAAAGAAGCGTCAACAATTAGCTCAAGATCGTAGTTGGCCAGCAACTGGACAGACATGGCGCCGGCAGAGAGCTTTTGAGTATTGGCATTGCCTTGCAAAACGGTGCGACTGTCTTTGGCCGAAAACATGGTCGATGGCACCTGGTCAAAAATGCCGCTCTGATTCTTCAGGGCAGTACCGGTGGACAACGCGCCAGAAGAAAGCGGAGGAGCAGCATCAGCGCTGCCATTTAAGATAGCCGGCCCCAAATGCTTTTCTTGCACACCCAGACTAAAAGGCCGACCATCTACCGGCAAACTGGAAGGCACCGGCAAGCTTGGAACCGGTATTGACGAGTTATTCTCGCTCGGGCGGGCGAGGCGCGTGCGACTTTGGGAACTAGACTGAGAACTAGACTGAGAAATAGTCTGTGAATTAGTCTGGGCAAATATATGCGCGCTCAAACAGACACCTAAGACCGGTGCCATGACCAGGGGTAAGAGGATACTTGAGCGATTAATCATTAAACCCTTTTACTGAGGAACAGTCTTCATGATCAGACGCTTAACGAATACAAATAGTTCAATAGCGAAGATTAAATAAACCACTCTGCTACGGTGAATATTACTGGTTATTCGTTAATTAAATTCCGCCATGGCCTTTTTTGCCGGTGCGAACCCTTGAGCTGCGCTTTTCGCCAGCCATTTTTTCTTCTCTGCGGGATCTTTTTCACTTACTCCAATTGTATATTGCGCATGGGCGTGACCTTTTTCAGCTGCCAGCAAAGCACAACCAGACGCGCGTTCGAGATTTTTCTCTACACCCAGCCCATCAAGGTAACAAAGACCAAGAGCAAACGTAGCCTCAATATGACCTTGCCCGGCCGACATCTCTAGCCACTTAAAGGCCTGATCGTAATCTTTATCGTTATAGGCAATGTCGCCAACAATGAATTGTGCTTCCAGATCCCCAGCCTCAGCCAATCTGGTCCAGAATGCTTTACCGGAGGCAAAATTTTTCGGCGCGCTATGTCCGCGAAAAATTAAAACACCATACTGATACAAGCGAGCTGATTTTTGCTTACTCTGAATAACAGCGAGAATCTCTATCTCGCGCTCTATAACAGGCTTTTGCTCGCCGATATAATTGATGGCCAAACCGTCATCGCTAAATGTGGTGCCGTCATTGAGCACCACCGGCAGTTTGCTGGCGCCCACTGAAGCATTCAAATATTCCATTAATACATAAGCAATGACCTTATCAACCGCCATTAACTTCTGCGCTTCATGAAATGCAGAAATGCGGTCAACGAAAGAAAAATGCTTCTGGCGGGTGATCACAACCACGGGCCCGAAACACAAATCGGCCAGTGCCTTCAAACGCACAATTTGCGCCAGCTCCTCTGGAGCAACATTTTCATTGTCTTTGCTTTCAGACGACATTGTGAACTCCTGAACGGCACTACCAGACGGCAGTAGCAGTATAAAGCATTGACCATCCGGCAATGAAATGGAACAACTTGAGTGATTGGCTGTCATTAGCAACCGTGATTAGCTAGAGAAAGTTCTGTGAATAGTCAAAAATGGTACACAACAGCTCTTGTAGCGGCTCATCTGATGTTTTCAACACCGGTTTGGGCTGGTGACAAGCTAATCCAGCCACCAGCGGTAGTTCTAACAGCACCGATCACTTCCGCAGCTCGGCCGCCGTTTGCAAAAGTTGAGTCTCCTACTGTAACTACTGATGAAAAGCCGTCCACTGGTCCCGGCGAGTCTGTGCATCAGCCCGCTGCACCGGTTGAGAATGGTGATCTTTCACAAGTAGTGCAAAATCCGCGCTTGTCGTTAGTCTTAGCCGGTGGAGGGGCACGAGGGGCGGCTCATGTGGGTGTTTTAAAAGTATTTGAAGCGGAAAAGATTCCTATCGATTTATTAGTCGGCAGTAGCGTGGGCTCTATGGTGGGCAGCCTCTATTGTGCCGGCGTTCCCGCCGCCAAAATCGAAGAACTGGTGCTTAGTAAAGAATTCAAAAAAGCCTTTTTTCCGCTGCCAATTAAACTAAAAGCGGCACTGGTGGTGCCACCATATTTGCTCAAGCGCATGGTGTTTATTAAGCCCCCTATAGGACTTTATAGCGGCAATGCCATCGCAAAATTTGTCAGCAGGAATTTACCACCTGGGATAACCACTATTGAACAATTGAAGACTCCTTATTCGGCACTGGCGGTCAACATTGTCGATACGCGCCCGGTGTGGCTAGATAAAGGGCCAATTAACAAAGCAGTGCAAGCTAGCTGTAGCGTCCCTTTTCTTTTCCGGCCGGTGCCCATGGGCGAAACCTTGCTGGTGGACGGTGGCTTGCGCTCTAACCTGCCCACAGAGCCGGCAAATTCAGTCGGTGCCAGAGTGGTGGTAGCAGTCAAACTTCACGCATATCTCAAAAGTGAAAAAACAAAACAATTCAACAGCATTATTGGCTACGCCGATAAATTAGCTAGCATTCTCATGGCTGAGATCGAAGACAGACCAGGGCAGGCAGATGTGGTTATTGAACCCAATGCCGATAATTTAAATATGCATGAATTTGACCGCGATGATTTGGCGGCTGCCATAAAATCAGGAGAGACCGCAACTCGTAAAGCTATACCTGCCATCAGAGAAAAGCTAAAAGATATGACCACAACCAAATTGGCAGCGCCAAATCTGATTAGCCAGCCTACTGCACAGTAACATGGGGAATTGAATCAGATTGAAGTGGTACTAGTGGTCCGCTCTTATTACGTTCAAAGCGCATCTCACAGTTTTGACAGCTGAAGTAAGCAATATATGTCCCAGGCGACGGTGCTTCGGCCTGTTCAGGTTCGAAAGTATCAAGTTTTCGCTTGCCGCAGTTCGGGCATTTCCCCTTCAATAAGGACGGCAAAAATGGAGTGAGAATCACGGCCATAATGACAAATATCATGAACGCTTCTTTCATTGACTCCGGCCTCTGAGACTTGCTGTATATATTTCTAGCATATTAATAGCCCATCGATGGATTCTGGCAGTAAAATGTAAACAGCATGGATAATCAATCTAATAAAGACTTGAGCGTTATTTTGTCGGCACTGTCATTTGCCGCCGACAAGCATCGCAATCAAAGGCGAAAAGACCAGGAAGCTTCGCCGTACATTAACCACCCCATAGAGGTGGCAAGATTACTGCACGAAGTTGGTGGTATTGCCGACAGTGCAACCATTGCCGCCGGTATTTTGCACGATACGGTTGAAGACACAGATACCACCCGCGAATGTCTGGAAGATTTGTTCGGCGATGAAATTGCGTCACTGGTGATGGAATGCACTGATGACAAAAGTTTGCCTCAGGCAGAACGCAAGCAAAAGCAGATAGAGCATGCTCCACATATAAGTGCTAGAGCCAAATGCATCAAATTAGCCGATAAAATCAGCAACGCGCGAGATATGGGCAATTCTCCACCAAGCTCCTGGAGCCACGAGCGCCGCATTGAATATATTCAGTGGTCAAAACAAGTTGTGGCTGGTTTACGAGGCACCAATGATGCCCTGGAACGTTTGTATGACCACGCAGCTCAAGAGGCTCTACTCAAACTGACCGCCAACTCTGAATTAAATTGACTAATCGCGACACTACATTGAGACCAATGAAGGCAGATGACATTGCACTGTTCAGTCAATGGTTCAGCGCACCGCATGTGGCGCCATGGTGGGACGGTATAACCGATCAAGAAACTTTGCAAAGCAAATATCTGCCTTGCCTGGATCTGCAGTCATTGACGCGTGTTTATACTATTCAAGTAGACCAGAAACCGGTGGGCATGATCCAAAGCTATCATCATTGCCACTATCCGGGCTGGGAGCAAACAGTGGCCATTGATAAAGCCCTCGGCATTGATTATGTTGTGGGCGTAGCCGAACAAATCGGTAAAGGGGTGGGCACGCATGCCATCAGAATGATGACAAAAATGGCTCTCACACTTTATTCTGATATTGATACAGTGGTAGCAGTGCCGCAAAAAGACAATCTTGCCTCCCGCCGCGCCCTTGAAAAAGCAGGTTTTGTTCTGGTGCGTGAGGCAAAGTTAGAATCTGACTGCCCGTCCGACTCTGGCATCAGCGCTATCTATCAGAAGCTGCGCTGAATTTATTTAGCTTTGTATGATTGAATCCCGACAAACAGCCCAGGATTTAGAAATCTCGGGACGACAGGATTTGAACCTGCGACCTATTGCTCCCAAAGCAACCGCGCTACCAAGCTGCGCTACGTCCCGGCTTTCAAATATATCACACCGGCGGACCCTGAAAACAACGTGAAAACAAAAAGTAAAGCTCTTGCCTACTTGACCACTCAGCTATTTAATCAAAACTCTACGGTACAAACTGCGGTGGGCCTTCCACGCTGACGTCTAGCGCATCTTTATCGATGTAGCCAGTGCGCCCGTTAGCCATTTGCACTTTGTATTTGTTGTTATTAATGCCGCCTAAGACCACCACACGGTCGCCTGTCTGAGTCTGTGTCAGAGTGCGGTTGCCTTCGTCTTTAACTGATTTAACGCTCTTCACAGTGGCGGTGGTATAGGCATCGCCGGTTTTGCAATTGACAAAGCCGCCATAGATGTAGCCTTCTCGGCCGTTCACCAGCACTTTATACCAGCCTTCTTTCTTGCCGATGATAGCTACATCCGCCCCACGCGGAATTTCAGCGATAGTGCGGTAATGAGTGCCCACACCCCGTCTGACTTTCACTGTTTCGCTCGACAAAGAACTTATTACAGTGCCTTTTTCAGCTTCGCTAACTTTTTCTATCACTTTAGTCGAAGCAGTCTTCTCCACCGCTTTGATCACTGGCACAGCTAGAGGGGCCACCGCTGCAGCGGGAGGTGGCGAACTATGGTTATTTGAATTGGATGAAGAGCTAAAATTATTATTGGAATTGGTATTGCTATTAGAATCATCAGACACATCGCTTTTCGCAACGTGGTCATCAGGGGTAGCCAACAACTTGTCTACCAATGTAGATGTTTTATTTTCATAAGTCGAAGCCACCGAAGCATTGTCGCTCTCCGCTCCATGCCCTTGCACTTTTACTCGACGTAATTCGCGAGTTTGCACAACGCCTGAGCTGCCTCTGGCCAGCACAACTTCAAAAGCATCTTCAGCATTGCCCATGAAGTAAACGGGTACTCCGCTTTGAGCCGCTTGCCGAGCCGCTTCCCTGCGCCTTCTACGGCTACGACGTGAACCGCTATTGTCGTCTTCAGCTACTCCAGCAGACACTACCATCCCACCTTTGCGCTTGATCTCAAAAGCAGGAGGGCAGATTTTTAGTTTCCCCACATTGCCTAAAGCATCGCCAGCCGCATTAGTTAGATATCTTCTGAAACGCGGTTTTTGCGCCGGATCTGCCACGGTGAAAGCAATGGCACGCAAAGCGGCCATCGGTCCTCGACCATTGTCGTCTTGCAGCTCATAGGCGGCATTGTTGTAAACCAATTTCAGCTTGAGCTTTTCTTCCGGTAGGCCTAAGGCCCTCAAACTCGATGGCGTGAATAATTCTTCTTCACTGGCCCGCGAAGCCACCGTCATTTCAATATCAATGTCTTTGCCATTGGCGGCAAACGCTGTTTTGCCTTCACCTCCGCCGCTGAAAAATGGCACTGATTTGTCACTCAAATCTTTTACGCCACTAGCAGTCAAGGCAAAAACTTTCACTTGTGGTTTGCCTCCAGCCTGGGCATTATGGTGACCAAGCAAAACCAAAACATCGCTGGCCGGTCCTACAACTTTTGCTTCATCGAAAACGTCAAACTTACGTAGTACAGCAACATCTTTGCCCGAAATAATGTAATTACACGGCTGTAAGACTGTGTCTACTTCTACTAACTTAAGACCTTTAGGCAAATCAAAAACGTGGATTTCATAAGCCGAAGAGGGTAAAAGCTTTTGCATTTTTGCCGTTATTTCGGCCGGCGGCAAAGCTACATTTTTTTCTAGAAAACGCTTGACGCTATTTTCTAATTCACTTTTTAAATGGTCGGCATCTTCCTTCGATTTGGGACCCTTTGCCACCATTCTCGAAACTTTACGCAAGTCGGCGTCAGAATCGAACATTGATGGAATCATTGCCAACGATACAGCTCCCAGGCCGAGCAGAGCCACAGCTGCAACGCCTATGGCACCATACTTGAGCACTTTAGGGCTGAGAGCATTTTTACGCGCCAGCTTAGCGCCGCATTCTTTACACTGAACAGCGGCGACAGAATTTCTAACAGTACATTCAGGGCAACGCATGGGTCACTTCCCAATGGGCATAACAGCCGAGTATATAATACCTATCCTTGGCGATCTCAGTAGATGTCATGGTCTAATTTTCTAAGGATGAAATAGAAACTTGCAGCCATTAAGCGAAGAAAAAGCCAGATGTGCACTGGCCAGAGTATGTGCCCTTGCCTATGAGCGTGGTTATATTTGCGGCACTGAGGGCAATTTCAGCCTCAAATTAAATGACGCCACTCTGTTAACGACTCCAGCAGGAAGCTGTAAAGGTTCATTACATGAATCTGATTTTGTTTTAACAAATCTCAATGGTGAATTACTCGATACGCACTCAAATCGAGGCAAAAAGCCATCAACCGAGCTAAAGATGCATCTGGTTGTCTACGCTGGCAGAGCAGATGTATTGGCCGTTGCCCATGCCCATCCGACTACGGCGGTAGCTTTCACTATCGCCGGCAAATCGCTGAACCGTTGCGTTATGCCAGAGTCAATTTTGACATTAGGTGAAATTGCAGTGGCACCATATGCGACACCAAGCACCGACGAAGTACCGGAGAGCATCAAAGCTCACCTGCAGGACACTGACACAATTTTACTTTCACACCATGGCGCACTGACTTTCGGCACTGATATTTTCCAGGCCTTTTATCGATTGGAAACTCTTGAGCATCACGCTAAAACATTATTACTTGCCCATATGTTAGGTGGAGAAAAAACACTTTCAGCAAAACAGGTTGAAGATCTCTTTGCTGTCTGTCAAGTTTATGGCATGACCGCTCCCAAAAATGCCGCCAAAATCATTGAAGTAGGAACCAGATGAGTGACGACCTCCACCCTCTAGAAGAAATTACCACCCTCTATCTTGTGCGTCATGGTCACACGAAAGCGACCGAACTGGGTTTACTTTACAGTGATGTAAAAATCGAAATCACCCCCAAAGGTGAAAAACAAGCTCAAGCCGCAGCCCAGTATGTCGCGGCGTCAAAGCCGCAAAAAATAATTTGCGGACAGTCTGTGCGCGTCATTCAATCATGTCGCCCTTTAGAACAAGAAACCGGGCTGACGGCAGAAGTTGTAGACGGTTTCGAAGAGTGGCAGGTGGGTGAATGGGAAGGCAGAACATATCTTGATATAAAAAAGAATGACGACGAACAGTACCACAGCTGGTGTGCTGACCCAATTAAGAATGCACCACCTGGGGGTGAGTCTATCAAGCAATTAAGCCATCGCATTGCTGAGAGTGTCAAAGCTTTAATCAGCTCACCATCTTATTGCGGCAAAAGTATTGCCATGGTCACACACTCAGGAATTATTCGCTCAGTTCTGGTTTACGCTTTAGGAATGCCGGTGCAAAACTTCTGGCGCCTTTCAATACCAACTGGTTCTGTCACCAGAATCGACTTCAGCCAAAACTTCGCCACCGTTCATTTTATGGCTGTCAGCCCAACTATTAGAGATTAGGCAGCAATTAAGCTAATCTTTTATAGTAGCTGGCTTGGCTGGCTCCACGCCGGCCTTGCCGTAGCGAGATGACAATCTCAAATTGGTGACCAAACGCTGTTTTTCATCGAAGCTTAAAATCGAACGAATCTTGAGCACCAGCTTAACTCTTTCAGTGCCTATTTCGGCTTGCACTTTATTGATTTCGTCTTGTTTGGCCAACACTTTTCTTTCGTCAGGATCAGGCTCAAACTGCAAGTCTCGCATTTCTTTGAGCAAATTGCCGAAAAGAGCCAGTCGCACACGTTGGCCGTCTTCAAACTCTTTAGCCATGATGCGAATTTTGCGCTCTTGCTCTTGATCGATGCCTGCTTCTTTGTAGATGGCCAGCGGATCGGTCTGTACCATCACCGAACCAGGCAAATTCGGATGGGGCACTATAGCGTTACCGAAAGTCTTTTCAGTGTCGCTTCTGTGCTTTGAATCTTTTTCTCTATCGCTGCTTTCGGCCAACGCGCTGGTAAAAGCGGTGGAAGAAAAACTAAATAAGATGGCGCTTGCAAAGGTCAGGGCAGATCGTAGATTGAGCATATTTTCACAAAAAACAGAGCAGGAATTTTGCTCAGTATAACCTCATTCAATACCAAAATGTATGAAGGGCGCCCAGGCGTGCACAGGCTGTTTGGCTTCAATTGCTTTCATCTGAGCCTGACGCAAGGCCTGCGCCACAGAGACTTTTCCTGACTGCCAAGAAGTGTGAAAATCTTGCATTAAAGCGGCCGTGGAGCGGTCTGCTACTTCCCAAAGCGACAAGACCAGATTGGGCATGCCTGCGTACATGAGCGCGCGGGCCAGTCCAAGAATTTCGCCACCTTCAGTGACAACGTTCACCCCGGTTTGACAAGCGGAAAGCACTAACAGGCGACCTTTATGTGTACGCAAAGCATTGCCTTCAAGAATTGATGCTGCCGAAAGAATGCTGCCGTCTGAAAGCACCAGTCCGGACGCCATTGGTTCATCATGATTGAAAATGGCATGACCGGCGAAGTGTACCACCTCAAATTCGCCGAATAATTCTGACAAAGAGCGCTTCACTTC
>CASBPX010000037.1 GCA_949127735.1 Candidatus Obscuribacterales bacterium
AAAGAATACAGCGAATCTCCGGTCAGCCAGGCTGAAATACACGTGATGATTGAGCAGGCAGCTGAAGCCGGTATCGTTGAAGAAGCGGAACAGGAAATGGTGGCGGAAGTGCTCCGCCTCGGCGATCGCAAAGTTACTGCTCTTATGACTCCTCGCCCTGATATTACATGGCTTGACGGTAATAACAGTCTTGAAGCGGTACTGCAAGAAGTTGCTGAAGCTACCCATTCGAAATTTTTGGTATGCGATGGTACCGTTGACGAAGCCTTGGGCGTGGTAGAAACCAAAACTATTCTGCTTGCCGCCCTCGAACATAAGCATTTGTTAGTGCGTGATTTAGTAGTACAGCCGCTCTATGTGCCGGAGAACACGAACGCTTTACAGCTGCTTGAGCGTTTTCGCGACGCCCAACAGCAAATTGCTCTGGTTTTAGATGAGTACGGTGGTTTGCAAGGGCTGGTGACCAGTGATGACATTTTCCACGCCATCGTAGGTGAGTTACCCGGCCATGGAGATGTTCCTAAATGGAGTTCAACAGAGCTCTCAGCCGGAGTGTGGTTACTTGACGGACACATGCCGATAGAAGAATTTTTTGATCGCTTCGAACTACAACGAGACCTTGATGATGGTGGCACATACCAGACACTTGCCGGCTTCATTATTGGTCGACTAAAGAAAATTCCAGCAGTAGGTGAGCGTTTCGATTGGCATGAGCTGACATTTGAAATAATGGAACTTGATCGTCAACGCATCGACAAAATCAAGTTGCATAAAGTCATTAGCAGCTAGTTATGTTTTAAGGTTGGCGTAGTCACTTAACAGTAAAAATTTGGTATCTGCATCTTCGTCAATGGTGCGGGGTGGGCAACCGTGAATGAAACAGTTGTCTACCGCATCATCATTGAGCGAGCTGACTTCCCCTACCAGCACTGAATGGTCTCTTGCGCAACCACAAAACTGATGACAAAGCATCGGTGGAATGCTAACACTTTCGCCTGGTTCAAGAATGAGCTTTTCGCCGACCTTCAATTTTCTTGAAATGCCGTCAACTTCTACAATAACCGGCCTATCAGCCAAACTCTTTTCGTCTTTGGCAGCCCAACCCAGTTCAACTTCTAATCTGCCACCACCACGATTGAGCAAATCTTCAGTTTTTTTCCAATGAAAATGCCATGGTGTCACCTGACCTGGTCGCACCATCATTGCTTTTTCCGCATAAGTTTTACTGGTCTGCGGTCTGTCATGCAAAAGCAAGCCGTTGCGAATAATAAAAAGCAAGAGGCCACGCTGAGGAAATTGATTAGAGCCAAAATCGGTGACGTTCCAACCTAAACCATGGGTGCGTACTTCGTCTGCTTCAGAGCCAACCTGGCGCCACTGGTCGGAGGTCCAGGTAGACCATTTCGGCAGTTTAAAGCTATGTTTGTCAAAGAAATCGATAGCTTCTTCGATGATTTTATTAATTTCGCTTCTTTTCATCATGTGATTATAAGGCTTTGACAGCCGGCATCTGCAATTAGCAATTTAAAATATGCGTTTACGAGCTCTTGAATTTTTCTCCGGTATTGGCGCCTTTGCTCAGGCGGCAGCAAAGCACAATATTGAAGTGGTGGCCGCTTACGATCAAAGCCAGTGGGCAAACGCGGCCTATGAGAAAAATTATGGTGTCAAACCGGTATCACGCAATCTCGATAATATCGCTCTGGCAGCGCTGCCCGAAGCCGACATCTGGTGGCTCTCGCCACCGTGCACGCCTTACACGCGGCGTGGGTTACAGCGCGACATAACCGACGAGCGCGCTAAATCTCTTTTGCATTTGATCTGTTGCATGGTTGCGAAAAAACCACCAGTAATCGTTGTTGAAAATGTTGAAGCTTTCCTTCAATCAAAAATGCGCAGTATTTTAGAAAAGGCCCTGATTGAAGTCGGCTATCACGTCAGTGTCAGTCATCTAGACTCAAAAATGTTCGGAGTACCTGTGGCCAGACCGAGAGTGTTCATAGTGGCCACACTTAAGCCGCACCTATTGAGTGCTCCTTTGATTGTCGTCAATCAATCTTTGAGTGACATCATTTCTTCTATCAATGAAAGTGCATACGATCTACTTCTTGATCAAACTGTAGTAAGCAAATATGAAAAGGTTTTGAATGTTGTAGACGTCGAAGCGCTGAATGATTTCAGCACCACCTTAATCTGCTTCACCAGTGGATACTATCAATGTCGCAAAGCCAGCGGCTCGCTGCTTCGCTTGTCGAATGGGCGGACGAGATACTTTTCTCCAACTGAAATTCTGACCTTGCTAGGCTTCGACTCAAGTTATAGTTTGCCCGATCATTTTAGCTTGCCTATCTGCTATCGTCTTGTAGGCAACAGCGTTGATGTGCGAGCAATCAGCTATTTGCTCGAGAATTTAGTGGGGGCAAATGAGACGCGAGCCTGATAGAAGACGGAGTGGTTTTGAGCCACGGCGCCCGAGACAATTTTTCCCTCATGTCGACCGCTCATACATTGCATTTTACAAGCCATATGAAGTGCTTAATCAGTTTACTGCTGATGGTAGCGACAAACAGACGCTGGCACCGTTTAATTTTCCAAAAGACTGTTATCCGGTTGGTCGGCTAGATTATGACTCAGAGGGCCTTTTGATTTTAAGTAACGACGGGCGGCTCACCACTGCTTTGTTCGACCAATCAGACCCGCACCCGCGCACGTATCTGGTGCAAATTGAAAAAGAGCCAACCAATGAAAGTTTAAAACAACTGGAAGATGGCCTTA
>CASBPX010000038.1 GCA_949127735.1 Candidatus Obscuribacterales bacterium
ACGACCTCCCGTCGACTGGTCTTTTTCCCAATAATGAGGAGCATATTCAAAACGCGGAGATTGAGCCTGGGCAGCCGGCGCCGACACAGTAATGCTGGCCACACCGGCAACAACCGAGACAAAAACCACTAGCCAAATTTTCATGCTTATACCCTCAAGAAAAAGAAAACGAGAAATACACCCCGAAGAGTGTATTTCTCAATTGGTGTCTAAACTGTGGACTAGCGGCGTTTGATAACGCCCATAACACTGGTGTTGGTGCTGGAGCCACTGCCACCAGTTACACCAGGAGCGGTCGATCCAGGAATGTAACCTACACCTTGACCATAAGAGGCAATCGGTCCGGCGCTGGCTGTGCGCGATTGGCTGCGAGCAGGGCGTCTCATGTGTGCCATAACATTGTTGTTGGAACGACGAATCGGAGCGCGAACGGCAGCCTTAGTTGCAATGGCTGCAGCGGGAGGAGCCATTTGAGCTGTCAGAGGCAAATTATTGGCATGGGCAGTGGCTGCAGTGCCATTCGAAGTCGGTTTGCCAAACAAATTGTTGAAGCCTGGAGGCACCAGTTGAGCCATGACATTAGGCTGTTGTTGCGGCACAGCGGCCACTGGTCTCTTCAAAGTTGCTGGGTTGAATCCGAGCATATTGTGTACACCAGGGGTTTGACCACGACGCACTTGTTGCATCGGTGGCTCATTGAAAGCATGTTGACGTGGTCCGGTAGGCTGTTCAAGTCTGTACACGTTTGGAGCAAATTTCCATCTAGCATTGCCACCACCACCCTCATCAGCTCGGGCAGCCGGTTGAGCAGCAACAGTAGTTACAGCAAGAGCGATTACAGAAAGAAAAATTTTGAAATTCATTGCCTTGTCTCCAGACAAAAAGAAAACTAAAACCGGAAGCCGTTGCGTGTACCGAAGCCGGTCATAAACAGACCGGTAGCGCCGAGACCGAACAGGCTGTTGGGCCGTCTGATCATGGTGCCTACCATAGCGCCGGCGCCGAATCCGGCCAGTGCGCTAACAGCAGTGCCCATCCCGCCGCGGCGAGTGGTGCGTCGTACGATTGGATTAGATGGAGGTGCAGTCAGTGTTTGAGTTTGGCTGACATTACCGTAAGCGGTCATTGGGGCATTTTGGTCCTGGCCATTAGGCATGATCCAGTCTGATGTTCCGGTGGTGCCTGGAACATTGCCATTAGGCTGACCCATATTGGCCTGCTGCATGTTGTTGAACTGGCCCTGTGACTGATTGTTGAAATTGTTTTGCATACCCTGGTCATTCGACATACCGTTAGACATACCGTTAGACATGCCGTTAGCCATGGAAGGGTCACCAGCCATTGTTGACTGTTGGCCGTTGTTATAACTATTACTGCTGTTATTCTGACGAGCTGCAGCTTGCGCTTGCGACATTCTTTGACCCACAGCTGGGTCTAGTGGCACAACATCGGGAGGAAGCATTGCATCTTGCTCAGCTTGCAGACTGTACTGTGCCATCGCAGGTAGTGTCTGCCCGAATAAGCAAGAGACCAGGGCCACAGCTAGTGCCAATTTAGCGATGCTATTAGTTGGGGTTGGGGCTTCTCTTCTCATGATTCTCGAGTCCGTTGTCCTAGGGGTGCCGCAATGCGGTTCGTTAGATACATATTACGAAACCCACACCAGGAATGAAATCGGGGGGATTCCCACGATCATGGGAATTCCCCCCTAAGGGTTTTATTTAGTTTCATCCCGGCAACCCGTCAGGATTAGAGTCTCGCGACTTTACGGGTTACCGGGACAAAATTTAAGCCACACAATTTCTTTTTAGAAGTTGGTGATTACTCCAGTTGGAAGCAAACGTTGGCCGGTTTTTTGAGCAGTGACGTTGCCTGGTGAGAACTGGGTGTAGGGGAAACCGAAGTCAGTAGTCTTGCTGCTGTACATAGGGATTCTTCTCATACCCTGGCCGAATTCGTACGATTGATTAGCTTGCAGAGCACCAATCGGGTTGTTTCTGGTGGCAGAAAGTCCGAAGTCTTGAATGCTCGAACCGGTTGGAATGATTGCTCCGCCGGCCTGGAAGCGTTGACCGCCGCCGAGGTCGATTGAACCAGATCTCAAGCCATTACCTGTAGGTACGCCGGTTACAGCGCCCCAACCAGCCCATGGCCCCATACGCTCTACGTTGTCTTGCGAACCGTCACCGCCGAAGCCACCAATCATTGAGTTACGACCGCGGTATCCCCACTGGTGGGTCTCCTGGCCGCCACGACGCTGGGTCGGAACGGTAGTGTTGTATCCACCGGTGCCGGCGAATCCGCCGTAAGGCAAGATGTTGGTCTGCTGTGAAGCATTAATGAATCCAGGAGGAGCGGAAAGCGATCCGGGATCTACGCCGGGAGTTGATGGCGATTGAGGCACGATGCCTGTAAGCGATGGCCCCAATACTCCTGGTGGTGAAATGATTGCTGGGCTAATTCCTAAAGGAATGCCTGAAAAACTATTGTCTATTTGGTTGGCTGGAATGGCCGGTACCCATGGCATCAACTCTGGCGAAGAACCCATACCTGGGTTGACACCGGCTGGAGTCGAGCCATCACCAATGGCTGGCGGAGCGCCTTCGATTGGTGCCTGGAATGGGGCGCCGTTTGGCTGGCCTTGAATCAATGGTGTGCGTAAAGTGCTCACCGGGCTGCCTGGTGCAGGACCAACTTGTGGTGGGCTGCCTGGCCACGGTTGGGCTGAGGAGGCAAGTGCGCAAGTGGCACTTATGGTGATTGCAGAGAATACTGCGGGGATGAACTTACGGTTAAACATTGTCTGGCCTCCTGAAGCCGTTATAAAGAATAATTTGAGCGTGGCGGGCGGGAATAATTCGTGGAGTTAAAAGGGAGCGATTGTGAGTTGGGAGCGGAGATTTGGTCCTTTAAAGAGCGACCGGTTTCCGCGTAAATCTTGTGTGGTCTGGCCCATCCAGCTGCCTTGTTGTCTCGGGCCATCTTCTGAAACTTGCGGGGTCATTTTCAAATCTGGTTTGTCAGTGAGCTTCTGACCAAAATCATTGAGGGTGGAACCGTTGCCGCGAACATTGTTCGGTTGACCATGGTCGAATGAGCGCTGAGCTTGCCATCTGCGAGTCGGTGCACTTCCTTTCAAACCGCCTCCGGGGCATACATTAACCACCGAAACCGGAGCATTGACACCATAACCACCACGCGAACCATTGATTGAACAGGGGTCATAACCCTGAGTGGAAGGGGGCGGGGTTAGATAGGGAGCGGCATAGGCATTGACCATGCCTTTATCCATCGGCCCTACTAGAGGCATTGGCACTGAAGTTACTGGCGGGCAAGGAAAACCATAATCACCACCGGTAACAGGTGCAGGGAAGTAACCATCACCAATCGCCGGCGGGGCACCTTGTTGTGCTGGCATCCAGGCTGGGCTATCGGGGGCCCCGTAGATGAGCGGACTTCTCAGTGTACCCATCACGTCAGATTCGCCATAAGCGAAAACTGGGCAAGAGAAAGCAGCGACAGCCAATAGAGCGGTTGAAAGTGCATTTGCTATTTTCTGTACCGACTTGGTGCTCACGTCTTTTCTCCTTCGGGCCTTAACCAGGTTTTCAATTGCCTGTTCGCGGCTTGTATCTACCTTAGCCATTCGTTAGGCACTTGTCTTGCGCGTAATTACGTACTACCCCCCGGTTTCTCCCACTATTCCCTGCTTTTGCAGGGCTTCAAACCCCCGAAACCTTGACCTGGCAAGGCATAGATGAATTTAAAATATTTCTGGGAAATATTCAGTGAGTCCCCAGGGGTTAATGGCCTAGCCGCATACTGTGCGCTCAATTTTTCGAACTCCGATTTCAAATCGCCTTATATAGGAATGCCGCTCTCCATTTCCTTCCATCGTATCGCCAAAACGTGCGTCCGATAAAAGACTTAATGCGCTTTTGCACTGGCTCACAACCGACATTCAACCGACTTATAAATGAATTACGGCACGAATTAATCATTGGTATCAACGCAAGAGGGTGAGAAAACACCGTCTTTTTAAGTTATGTCACCACCAATAGTGCCAGCGCAAATTGCCACCAGGCACCACTGTTGCACCATAAGCGGTGCTTCCAAGAGGTAAGTGGTGCCGCACCATTGGCAATGGCAAATTTACTTTTACAAATTCATGGTTTATCGGTATTATAGGTTTCAAGAAAGGGGTATAAGTGTGAGCAATCGTAAAAAAAATACTGCCGACAACCTAGATTTTTCTCCTGGTGAAGCACCAGGCCAGCACGCCGATGCCATTGAAGTAGAAGGACTAGATCACATCTTCAAATGGGCCTCCGAGCCTGCTCCAGAACCAGAAGATCTTAGACTTAAGCAAACTAGAGATCGTCGAGTGCGCTATCAGGTGCTCGATGTTGTTCAAAAGTACAAAGAGCAAAAAGTCGCTAGTAAGAGTCAAGACGAAGTAACTTATCTGCAGCGGAGAGTGATTGCTCTTCTTACTAAAATGCAGGAAATGACTGAAGAAAATGCTGCCGTTAAGCAAATCATGGTCAGCCAGTATTTCACTATTCAAAGAATTCCTGTACTAGAAGAACAAGTGCGCGTGCTTAAGGTCGTCGAATACGAAAAAGAAGCAGCCGTAAAAGAGCGCCGCTACTTGATGGACGCACTGGCTAAAGTGAAAGTTGAACGCGATTATCTTGAAGATATTCTGGTAACTGTCGAAGAAGAAAATAGTCGCCTTTCGAGTATTCTCAATAGTACTCGCACCGAACTCGAAGCCGTTAAGGCACAAAGATGGTGGCACAAATTCGTTCCTCAAAGTTGGTACAATCTCTAACTTTTGAAGTGCAGCAACTGTCAATAAGCTTAAAGGAGGAAATTGGAATCACAATTTCCTCTTTTCCTTTTGGAGTGTAAAAATGAAATCAGAGCCAACAACCGCATCATATTTTAAAGCGTGGCTGCTATTTATCGTCTGTTCCGTACCGGCCGGCATGCTCGTGGGCGCGGTTGCCGGTGGAGTAATTGGAGCTTTCATTGGTATAGCCTGCGCAACAACTGGTCATACAGAGATGATATCAGTCATAGTTAGACCGGTTGGAGGTGTAGTCGGCTTTATCGCAGCAACTATTAGCTCATTCTTTTTCTATCGATTTAGCACCGCCAAACTAGTGGCAAAAGTACTACAAGCCAAAGACTTGAACAGCTAGCTATCTTTTTTCAGTCAGCGTCCCTACTCGACGACGTTATTGTTCTCGGCCTTCCGCACTTTACCTTCAAAGCCACGATCACTAGGCTGGAAGTATTTGCGGTGAGCCAACTCTGCAGGCATGCATTTCATGCTTTCGGCCTTGCCGCCTTCATAATCATGAGCATATTGATAGCCCTTAGCATATCCAATTTCTTTCAACAATTTAGTCGGAGCATTACGCAAGTGCAAAGGCACCGGATGCTGCACTGTATTTAGTGCATCTTGAGCGGCCTCATTGTAAGCCTTATATAATGCATTAGATTTCGGTGCCAGGGCCATGTAAACAACACACTGAGCCAGAGCCAACTTGCCTTCAGGCACACCGATAAAATCAACTGCCTGCATTGCAGCAACTGCCTGATTTAGCGCCTGTGGCGCGGCTAAGCCAATGTCTTCTGAGGCAAAACGCACCAGTCTACGAGCAACATAAAGAGGCTCCTCACCGGCTTCCATCATGCGTGCCAACCAGTACAAACTTGCCTGCACATCAGAATTGCGAATTGACTTATGCAAGGCTGAAATGAGATTGAAATGATTTTCGCCATCTTTGTCATATCGTAAAACTGCTTGTTGCACAGCAGAGCGAATCTCTTTTTCACTTATCTCTTTCTGGCCACGCTTACTGGCAAGATTGGCCGCCAGCTCCAGTGAATTAAGTGCAGTGCGCGCATCACCCGATGAATAGGCGGCGATTAATTTGAGAGTGTCATCGCTAGCGGTGAGTTCAAGATCACCAATACCTCTTTCTTTGTCTGTCAGTGCGGTGTTCATAATTTTGAGTAGAGCCGGTAAATCGAGTTCGTCCATGACAAAAACTTTCAGCCGCGAGAGCAAAGCCGAATTAATTTCAAATGACGGATTTTCAGTAGTGGCACCAACCAAACAAATGGTGCCCGTTTCTACATAAGGCAGAAAGGCGTCTTGTTGAGCTTTGTTGAAGCGATGTATCTCATCAACAAACATAATGGTGCGGCGGCCTTCAATTTTCATGAACGCTTCCGCTTCATTCATCACGGCCTTAATTTCTTTCATGCCGGCGGTGACCGCAGTAAAAGCTATCCATTTGCTGTCAGTCTCTTTAGCAACAATGCGGGCCAGGGTCGTTTTACCGACGCCCGGCGGCCCCCATAAAATAAACGAACTTAAATTGCCTTCGGCCAACATGGTGCGCAATACACCACCGTCAGCCAAAAGTTTCTCCTGACCATAATATTCATCCAGCTCCCTGGGGCGCATGCGCTCTGCCAGCGGAGGCCGATTTTTCTGAACAAACATTGTCCTAGTTATTCATGAACATAAAGAAGGTCGACGGCACGAGCGTGCCCAGGAACAAGAAAATCATGGTCCAGACGACAATTTGTTTAAAGTTTTTGCGCAGAAAATTTCTTGCTTGAAATTTCTTGAATGAAAGAGCCATAGCTATCTCTATATAGATGGGCGACTGAATATTGAAGAATATACCATCAAAAAGAATAAAAGCGCCGCCGATTTGGTAGCGCTCATATCCTGATGTGCGGTCAAGAAAAACCCACGAAGCTTACAGGGAAGCTTAGGGAATGCTTAGGGAATG
>CASBPX010000039.1 GCA_949127735.1 Candidatus Obscuribacterales bacterium
GGCTTACCGCCCACTACTTTAGACAGTTTTGTGCACCAGGCCGGCAGTAGAGCTGAAGATATTTACGGTGATGAAGGCGTAAACGGTCCTCCGCCAATTGATAGCTTCTTGCCCAACAACCGTATCGATTACGGTATTTTCGGCAGCAGAGACGCTGTTATAACAACCGGTCACGGTAGCCGTATGCCCGCAGCATGGGGCGGAGATGAATATTGCCACGGCACCGAATGGGTGAACACTGGAGCCAGAGCAGGCAACCGGCTGCCTGTTTACGTACCGCAAACAGCCCTTGATATCAATGGCATTCTCAATTCATCCACCACCAGCCTCGGCATTGGCTCAGAAAGGCCCAATGTCACGCCACCGGTCACTATCAGCGACAACGGTATTAATTACGACAGAAATGCACCTGACTTTATTCGCAACATGGGTCAGTGGGCCACAGAAGTAGTGCCGTATCAGGTAACTCCAGACATGAAGCCTGTGCAAAATTCAGAAACTCATCAACTCATGGGCTGGATGGCCCCAGGTGAAAGCGTAGCTGACTTCCTCAGCGGCAGAACCGGGCGCCTGATTCCAACACAAGCAGCAGCAGCTCAGGTGATGTTGAGTAGGTTAAATCCTACACAAGGTGCTTTCGGTTTCTAAGTCAATTTGATTCATTATTTCTTTATCTAAATTAGCAATGTGCCATCACTATTGGTGGCACATTTTTTGTTGCTTAACAGTGATTTTCAATCGCCCTCGCTCGGACGCTCAAGCCCTGTCACGAAGTCAATAGTGCACGTAAATGGCATGTTCGAGCTATTAACAACTATGTCGATATGGTAAATATTCTGGCAATCGTGCTAGCACTATGCGAAAATTACTGAACGTCTTCAATCGCACAGAAAGCGCGGCAGTAAAATGTCTGCAATTTGGAGTTCTCCAGTGCGGCGGCGGGCCCTTCCTCAGGATGAAGTCAATCAATGCTAGTCAGTTGCTTAGTTGCGTTCTTATGTTTCTACACTGTGCATATGATAGGAATTACAGTCGGATACCATCGACTTTTGGCCCACCGCTCCTACACCTGCCCTAAGTTTGTTGAATACATCCTGGTTATGGCCGGCTATCTCGGTTTTGAGAGTTCACCAATGTGGTGGGCGACATTGCACCGTGCGCACCACCGTTATACAGACACTGAGCTTGATCCTCATGCACCTAAGTACGGCATGTACGAAGCTTACATCGGCTGGTTTTTGCACAAAGAATACGCTGATTATCTTAAGCCTGAAAAACTTTCACGCGACATGATCAACGATCCGCTCTACAAATTTCTCGATGCCGGCGGCAACTGGCACCGTGCTCACTTGCTCAATTCATTCATCAATTTCAGCTTGCGCGGCGTTATGGCACTGATCTGGGGCTGGGAAATAGCAGCTGCCAGCCTGGCTGCTGCACTGGTTGTGCAACAAATGCCACTTTTACTGAATGTGGTCTGTCACATTCCGAAAGCCGGCTACAAAAATTTCAATACTGCTGATACCAGTGTTAACGTCGGTTGGGTCGCTTTCCTCACATTAGGTGAAGGCTGGCACAATAACCACCACGCATTCCCCGGTTCGGCCCGTCACGGTTTGACTGCTGCTGAAATTGACCCTTCGTGGTTGATCATCAGAGCTATGAAAGCTATTGGTCTTGTGGGCTGGATGAACGAAGTGACAATTAACACTCAGTACAAGGGCAAACAAGATCAAGCAGTTGCGGTAAAGAAACCTGTGGAGTTGGAAATTGTCTCTGACTTGCACGCGGTTGGAAATATCAAAGATGCAGTAGGAGCTGACCGTGCTCTGATTAATCAGCCGAATCAGCCACTGTCGGTGACTGTGTTGGCTGACCACACCAGCACGCGCACACGGGCTGAAGGTCACAGAAGAGCACGTCAGAAAGTAAAACGCTAATTATTTGGCTATTCCCAACCGTCGAAAAGCGGTGTAGATAGATAGCGCTCGCCACTGCTGCAGATTACCGTCACTATAGTCTTGCCCTTATTCTTGGCAAGTTTAGCCAATTCCACGGCGGCAAACACATTAGCACCGCTGCTAATACCACCCAGGATGCCTTCTTCGCGAGGCAAACGGCGAGCCATACCAAATGCTTGATCGTTAGTTACAAGAAACACATCATCCACAAGTGATAAATCAAGCACGTCAGGAATAAAACCGGCGCCAATACCTTGAATCTTGTGCGGAGCTGGTTTAAGCGGCATACCTGCCAGCTTTTGGCTAATCACAGGGCTATCCATGGGTTCTACTGCCACCACTTCAAAATTCTTGCCTAGCTCGCGGCGTTTTGCTTTGAGCACGTCACCGACACCAGTAATGGTGCCTCCGGTGCCTACACCGGCCACGAACATATCGATGTCACCTGCAGTGTCATCCCACAGCTCCACGGCGGTGGTGAGCCTGTGTGCCTGGGCATTGGCCTGATTAGAAAACTGCTGCAACATATAATTTTCGCCTGACTGTGCCACCAGCAGGTCGGCCTTGCTCAGTGCACCTTTCATACCATCTGCCCCAGGTGTTAAAACCAGCTCGGCACCCAATACTTGCAGCATTCGTCTACGCTCAAGCGACATGGTCTCTGGCATACAAAGCACCAGCTTATAGCCACGAGCTGCTGCTACAAAAGCCAGAGCGATTCCTGTATTGCCCGAAGTCGGCTCAATCAGCGTAGTTTTTCCCGGTGTGATCAAACCTTTTGCTTCAGCGTCGAGCACCATTGAAATGCCGATGCGATCTTTTACCGAACTGAGCGGGTTCATCGACTCAACTTTTACCAGCACAGTAGCTTCGAGCCCTGCCGTGATGCGGTTTAGCCGTACAAGAGGAGTACGACCGACTGCCACAGGCAAGTTGTCGAATATCTGTTTTTTAGCTGGCATAAACCCTATCTATTTTTTCGGCCTGTACTTTACTCTGCAGGTTTATTGTCTAGTGGTCTTTCCGGAAGTTTTTTGTCTTCAGGAAGCGGACTATTGGCCTTAAATTCAGCGAACTGCCGCTCGCCGATTCCTTTTAATACTTTACCTTTCTTGGCCATTTTTTCGTCTTTGCGAGCTTCGCCGTCTTTAATCATGCGATCGCCTTTGGCTATCAAATTCTGGCAGTGCTTGAGCATCTCGCGATATTTTTTTTGCATGCGCTTTTCGTCGCCAGAAAGATCAGTGCCATTTGCACCACCCATACCAGGAGGCACCAGTTCTCCAGGCGAAGCGGCGGCCGACCCCCCGGCCGGTTCACTACCACCGCTGGACGGCAATGAATTGCCAAAAAAGTCGTTCGCTCCCGCTGCAAACACAGAAGGCATAGAAACAAAGGCATTAAGAGCGACAAGGGTGGTGAACAGTAGATTTTTGAAATTGCGCACTGCTTCTATTTATCCTCGCTGGTCTACATATAGTTTATAGGCTCAACAGTAAGTCTGCCGCATTTATGGTTTTGAATTTACCTAAGAAAAGGAGATTGAAGCTTTAATTTTGACGCCTGTTCAAAAGCATAAGCCACTTTAATCAAGAGGCCGTCCGATACCGGGGCTCCTAATAATTGCAAACCGATAGGCATTTCACTACGGTGCGCGTTTTCGCCTGCCACGCTGGTGCCGCACGGTAGCGAAATGCCGGGCAAACCGGCCAGATTGGCCGGAATTGTAGCAATGTCGGAGAGATACATTTGGAGAGGATCCCCGGTTTTTTCGCCGGTTTTAAAAGCTGTCGAAGGCGCTGTAGGAGAAAGCACCAGATCGAATTTTTCAAAAATTTTCTCAAAATCAGACGTAATTAAACGCCGTACCTGCTGCGCTTTTTTGTAATAAGCGTCGTAATAACCGCTACTCAAAGCGTATGTACCAAGCATGATACGGCGCTTGACTTCAGCGCCAAAACCAAGCGAGCGCGAGCTGTTATACATCGACAAAATATCTGGAGCATCAAGGTCGCGCAGACCATAACGCACACCGTCAAAGCGGGCCAAGTTAGCCGATGCTTCTGCTGTGGCGAGCAGGTAATAGACCGGCAGGGCATAACGTGAGTGCGGTAATGAAACTTCTTCAACTATGGCACCAAGGGCGGTGAGTAGCTTTGTTGCGTCCAAAACAGAATTACGAACATTGGTTTCAATGCCTTCGCCAACTAATTCTTTTATGACACCAATTCTGGTGCCCTTGAGCAGTTCAGCGGGTGACTGTTTGCTTAAAGACTCAATCATGCTTAGAGTCAGCTCAGGGAAGCCTTTTGGATTGTTATTCCGATAAGGCGCCGTCAGCGAAGTCGAGTCTTTGGGATCGTGACCGGCTATTGCCAGTAGTGTCAAAGCGGTATCTTCTACGGTGCGACCGAATGGCCCGATTTGATCGAGACTGGAGGCAAATGCCACCAGTCCGTAGCGTGACACCATACCGTATGTAGGTTTCATTCCTACCACACCGCAGAAACTGGCCGGTTGTCTGATTGAACCACCCGTGTCAGACCCTAATGCGGTGACGGCGAAACCTGCGGCTACTGCCGCTGCTGAGCCGCCTGAGCTGCCGCCTGGCACACAGGAAGTATCGTGCGGATTGTTTGTGCATTTGTAAGCGGAATTTTCGGTAGACGAGCCCATGGCGAATTCGTCGAGGTTGGTTTTACCTAAAATCAAGGCACCGTTATTTTTTAAATTGACAATTGCTTGTGCATCATAAGGAGCGGTGAAATTCTCTAATATTTTGCTACCGCAAGTGGTAATTTTTCCACTGACGCACATATTATCTTTGACGGCCACAGGCACACCAGCTAACACAGCGCCTGCGTCGCTAAAATCACCAGAATTTTGATCGAGAGTTCGTGCTTGCTGGCGAGCCTGATCAAATGTAAAAGACAAAAAAGCGTTGATTTCACTTTCATGCTTTTCTATATGGGCAATGTGCGATTCAAGCACTTCCGAAGCTGAAACCGTTTTCGCCTTAAGCATTGACCGAAGTTCGGAAATACTTTTGCCAATTACTTCTGCAGACATACTTAGTTAGCCTTTAAAGCGCTTGAACACTAGCGAACAATTGTGACCGCCGAAACCAAAACTGTTTGACATGGCAATGTCTATTTTGGCATTGCGCAAAGCAACATTGGGAGTGTAATTGAGATCGCATTCAGGATCGGGCTCATTTAAATTGATGGTTGGCGGAACAATATTGTCTTGTATGGCCATGACGCAAACAATTGCTTCAATGGCTCCGGCAGCACCAAGTAGATGGCCAGTCATCGATTTACTCGATGAAATATGCAATTTATGTGAAGTGGCATGAGTGCCAAAAACTTTTTTGATTGCTTTAGTTTCAGCCTTATCACCAAGTGGAGTGGACGTGCCGTGGGCATTGATATAATCGACTTCTTCGGCAGTGATACCACTTTGCTTAAGAGCAATCTCCATCGCTCTGGCCGCTCCAGCTCCATCAGGAGAAGGCTGGACGATATCAAATGCATCGCCTGTGCTACCAAAGCCGGTAATTTCAGCGTAAATATGAGCACCGCGAGCTTGAGCGTGGGTAAGCGATTCGAGCATCAGCACGCCTCCACCTTCACCCATGACAAAACCATCTCGCGTTTTGTCAAAAGGACGGCTGGCTTTTTCCGGCTCTTCATTGCGGGTGCTCAAAGTACGAGCGGAGGCAAATCCGGCCATTACAAGAGCAGCAATAGGGGCTTCGGAACCGCCAGCAAACATAATATCGGCCTCGCCCCGTTCGATAATGCGATAAGCATCACCGATGGAATGAGCCGATGTAGCGCATGCGGTGACCGTGCACGTATTGGGGCCTTTGGCGTTATGCAGCATAGATACCCAACCGGCAGTCATATTGACAATCAGCATGGGTACTGTGAATGGCGAGCAACGATCCGGACCTTTATCCATCAAAACATGGAATTGGTCCTCAATAGATTGAAAACCACCAGCGGCAGAGCCCACAGCAACGCCAACCCGCTCAGGATCTTCTTTAGTCAGGTCCAATTTAGAATCTTCCACCGCCAGCTTAGAGGCGGCGATGGCAAATTGAATAAAGCGGTCAGTGCGTTTGACGGCGCGGAAATCCATGTACTTTGACGGATCAAAATCGTACATTTCGGCTGCAATTTTGCACGAAGGTCTTAGTTTTTCCGGAATTCTCTGGACCAGCTTAACGCCAGACCTACCATTAACAATCCCGTCCCAGAACTGCTCCTTGCCTGTACCGACCGAGGATATAGGCCCCAGACCGGTAACAACCACACGCTCTTTTGTCATCACTCTACTTATCTCTAGTTAATACCACACCAAAGTGGACCAGCTTACGTGGCCCACTCTGGATACAACATCTCAGGTTTATCTAAAGATGCCCTGCAATGTACTTTACGGCTTCACCAACGGTGGTGATTTTTTCGGCGTCTTCGTCCGGAATTTCCATTCCAAACTCTTCTTCCAAAGCCATGACGAGCTCGACTGTGTCGAGTGAATCAGCGCCAAGGTCTTTAGTGAAGCTTGCTTCCATGGTTACTTCTTCAACGTTAACGTTGAGTTGGGCCACAGCCACCTTCTTTACTCTTTCGAAGGCTTCCTTCTCTTCCATGAGTACTGTCTACCTCTTTTAAAAAACTTGAAAAACGCATGTAAAACTAAATAGGCACTGAGGAGTGCCGGTTCCAAGAAAGATTAGAATATCACGTCGCAAAAGTAGTTTCTAATTGTGTTACCGATGTAAATGAAATCACTTCCGATTTATGTGTAGAGTCCGCCGGACACTTCCAGCACCTGACCAGTTACGTAAGACCCGGGTCCGGCCAGAAAAACAACAGCAGAAGCGATGTCTTCGGGTGTGCCCATGCGCTTTAGCGGCACTCGATCGAGAATCTTGTTTATAATTTCCTCACCCAGAGCTTTAGTCATATCAGTATCGATAAAGCCAGGAGCGATGGCATTGGAAGTGATATTGCGCGAAGCATATTCAAGGGCCACAGTTTTTGTAAATCCAATCAGCCCCGATTTGGCGGCGGCATAATTGACCTGGCCAAAGTTACCGTGCACGCCTGAAGTGCTGGCGATGTTAATGATGCGTCCGCAGCGTTGCTTCGACATCACTTTAACAATGGGTTGGGTGACTTTGAAGGCCGATGTCAGGTTGGTATCGATGACTGCCTGCCATTGATCCTCGCTCATCCTCATAAATAGCGCGTCTCTGGTTATGCCGGCGTTATTTACCAAAATGTCGATGCGACCCCACTTGGCAATAATGGCTTCCACCATTTTGGCCACGCTGGCAGAATCGGTGACGTTGCAAGGCACGGCAATGGCCTCGGCCCCATCCGCTTGAAACTCTGAGGCGGTTTTCTGGCAAAGTTCTTCATTGATGTCGCTAATTACGACTTTGGCACCTTCTTTCGCTAAGGCATGCGATATCGCTCTGCCAATTCCCCGGCCGGAGCCGGTCACTATTGCCACCTGGTCAGCTAACATGCCCATGCTTTTTAAATTCCTTATAGAAAGAACGAATGAATCTTAGAAAGATGCATCTTTAATTTACCGGCTTGACCATTAAATGGGATCGTCTGTTGCCATCTGTAGCAAAAAAAATACCTTCGAAAGTATTTTTCCAGATTTCTTCTCCAGGGTTCGCAGGTAGGGGCACCCGGGTGGGCTGGTTACCCCTACTTTCGCAAAAATCACGGCTTTTTGAAAAATATTTGAGCGATTATGAGATCGCAGTGGGGAAATTACGAAGGCAATGATGATTCCCCTTAGTGACATTAGATATGCTTTCGATTAATCTCTTAACATAACCGACGAGAAGTCGAATCTGCTCCCCCGATAAAAGCTGCAAGCGAGCTTTATGGCGGGCGACGGTCGTGCATCTGTTTTAACAGCCCTGCAAATTCTCTAGTCGGCGCAAACAGGAATCTGGAGATCAATAAATGGCTGAAGGCAAATCGGACCTATCCGTCTCAAAAGACAACAATGACTCTTCCAATCAACTGAAAATTGACGTTGCGGAAAAATTCCACCAGTCACTGGGTTTAGATCCTGCCAAAAACAGCAACGATTCCAAAGCTTCCGATAAACCGATTGCGGTTGTTGATACCACCATCAGTGGCCTCAAACAATCAGACATTTTCACCCTTGCAGACAGAATGGCTCAAGGTAGTGTCGCCAAAGTCGAGACAACAACAGCTGCCAGCGGCGAAGAAACGGTTTTCGAGAGTGCTGCAAAAAATTCAAAAGCTGCTCGTTACGCCATGGTCACAGCTGAAGGTCTGGCCTACTCAGTGCCCGGTGTAGCCAAAGCCATCGCTCATGATGTCACCCACCCGCTCGAATTTGCCGGCAAGATGGGCATGGCCGCATCTATCGGTGTAGCCATGAAAGTAGCCTTGCCAAAATCTGGTGTGGGCAAAGCGATCGTCGGCACGGTAATGGGCTATTACCTGGTCAAAGACGCACTGCATCCAGTTCTTGATGCTTATAGCGCAGTTTCTGACACTAAAGACATGAAGACTATCCACAAAGCCGCCGAAAAAATGGGCGACGGTATTGGTCTGTTTGCCTGGGACACTTACACCGGTAACAAAGTCGGCTTGAAAGCCGAGAAAATGACCGGCAACTTTATGGAAGCCAAATTAGGCACCACTCGCTATTCTAATTTTGAAAAAGCCAAAGTCGACTTTTTCTCGTCAGATGATTATTTTGTCGGCCGCATGCTCAATAAAGTAGCCAAACCAGTAGATAAATTGGCAGGCGTAATTTCCGAGCGTATGACCAAAAGACCCGAAGAACCAAAGGTTTCATTAGAAGAAGCAGTGCGCAAATTCCAGGAAGTGAAAGAGCAAAATGCCTACACTTCTTTGAGCGCCAGTATGCATTTCAAAGGCTTAGAGACCGTAGATGCCAAATCTCTAGGTTTTTCCCAATCTTTAGATTTGTTGGTGCAAGGCCACGACCCTCGCAAAATCACCAGTGCTGAAGCGGCCACCCTGCTCCATAGCAATAAACCACTGAGCGTTGAAGCATTGCATGGTAAACAAGTCAGCCCTAAACTGGAAGGCACCGATCCAGTTCCTGGAAGCATAGTTAAATCAGTCATCGGGCCTGTCGATAAGGCCGGAGAACTGGTGCCGCCCTCTAAGCCAGGCGACAAAGCCCCGACCGACGCGGCAACCGTATCAGGCCTGGAAGTGAAACCGGCCGCAGTTGCAGTCACCAAACCCTATACAACTAAGGCTGAGCAAGAACTTAACGTTGGTACAGTTTCTAAACTGGCCGAGATGAACACCAAAGAAATGAAAGAATGGCCTGACCAGCGCGTTCTCATTGCCGATGCCATTGAAACTTCACTGGGCCCAATTCATGCTGCCACCACCCCTGGTTACAAGCCCATGGATCCTGGCTACATTCAGGCGCGCAACCAGGCCGTTGCCATCGCCAATCAAGTGCAGAGTGACAAAGATTTACGGTACGTAGATCCGCTGCTCAGCCGTTTCACTTCCGCCACTAACCAACACATCTCCAAAGGCCTGAGCGAGACGGCCAACTACAAAAGAGAACTAGATCTTTTAGCTCAAGAAATTCACAGTACTTTAGTGCGCAACATGAAGAAGGCGGGGATAGACCCTGACCAGGTTTTGGCCTCCAAAAACCCGCCGATCTTCTCCATTATGCATGACGGTGGCTCAGGCCCACACACCATGCGTCAAATTGATGGCGTCTGGAATATTGACCATGTGCTCTATCCGCGCAACATGGTTGGTGTAAGAAGTGTCACCACCAGTGGTATTCACGGCCACGAGATTGGCCACGACCAGTATGGTGGCATTCTCAAATTTGAAGAATCGATTCGCGAAAACGTGATTAAGAACGCTGTGGAAAAAGGTCTCGGATCTCGTGCTCAAGATAAAGTAACGGTGCCTGGTCACGGCGACATGACCAAAGCACAATTAATTGAGCACATCTTCAAAGCCCAGGCCGACGAAAATACGGCCGATATCTGGGGCGCCGCCTGGACAGGACACAATGGCGGTGGAGCGCTGGGAATTCTGCTTCAGTCATTGAGAAAGGGCGGCCAGCTCGAAACAAGAAACGTTTACGGCAAAGAATTCATTCCCAAAGATGCTCCTCTGGACAATCCAATCGGATTTGAAGTGCACGCCTTTGACGCTTTGCGACCCAAAATCGTAGCCGCTACGATGCGGGCGAGATCTAATGGCGATCAGCGTGTGCTCGATTATGCCAAAGCTTTAGATCGCTATTCAGATGAAGCCTCGCGGCCTGGAGACTATGTCTTCGCCAATATGGACAAACCGGGCGAAACTATCACCATCACCAGAAAAGATCTTGAAGATGTAATTCCACACTTAATCGACGCCCAGATGAACACTCCGCTGCCGGCTCTGCAAGGAAAAACTTTCGGCGATATGCTGCCAGATCTCCCAGCCCACATGGCCAAAATGGATAATCTGGCCGACCTTATGGTTGATGCAGTACTGAAAAATAAAAAACCAAGTGATATTCCTTTTGACACTCAACACTATTCCATCAATCAGGTCTTCGGCGCTGGTATGCCGGCCGCTTTACGTCTGGTAGCAAAAGGCGTTGACGCTACTGAAGCCAATAAGTCAGTCAACAAAATGTCTGATTTCTTGAGAGCCCTCTATCACGATAATGACCCTCACGTTGACCCACTCAAGCCAACAACTTTGCAAGCAATTAGGTTGAATTCGCCCAAAGAATTGTTTGCTTCTTCTAAGCGAGTCGGCGTAGCCCTGACTGAGGCAACCGGCCGCGCCATCGGCAAACAAGCTGATTTCCGCGAAGCTGTAGCTAGAAACACAGCCGGAATTGGTGGCGCACTGGGCGCCAATATTACTGGCGACTATTTCCGCGAGCAAAGGGCGGAAAAATTGAAAAACATGCACTCTCTTGATCTCAGCCATGAAAACCTGAAAACCAGCGTAGCTTCAGCCAAAGAAGGCGAGTGGCTCAAATCTAAAGACAGAACTCTGAACAATATCTCGTACATGCAAGGTGCTAAAAAACAGCTGCTGGAGCCTAATACAAGCCTTGAGAAGCCTTAAGGCCAAGAAATAGATAACAAAAATCGCACTAATTCGATTTTCAAGTTATCCTTAAACTGATGAAGCTAATTCGACCAAATTTTCCCGTTAAATGTCTGACTTTGCTGCTTTTGCTCAGTCAATGCAGTGTCAGCCCTCTTTGCGCCCAATATGAAGATGAGTCGCTTGGTCTGATCAAGGCCCAGGGTCAGTATCGCAGCGCTACACAAATGTTTGCCATGGGCGACTATGGCAATGCCATTGGTTTGTTAAAGCAAGCTCAGACCGGCGATGCGCGCAACAAACAAATTCCGCATTTGATGGCTCTTTGCTATTCGCAACTGGGTGACAATAAAAACGCCGATCTGGCCTTTCGCTCAGCGCTTTCTCTTGATTACAATTTTATCGAAGCGCACAATAATTACGGCATTTATTTTAAAAAATTGAGCAAAATGGATGATGCAAAAAAGCAATTTAAAGATTGTATTCGCATCAAGCCGACTTATTCTAAAGCGCACTATAACCTGGGCACAGTCTTTATGGAACTCGGCGATCTTGACGCCGCTCTCGACTGCTTTCGCACTGCCACCAGACTTGAGCCCACTTATTTTGAGGCCAACCGCGACCTGGGCCTGGTGATTTTTCAAAAGTTTGAGCGCGGCGACGGCGGTGAAATTTCTGAGAGTTTGAGTAAATTAGAGACCGCAGCCAAACTGGTGCCGACCAACCCTACAATTCACTATCATCTCGCCAATATTTTTTGTTGCGACGGCAATCTCGATGAGGCCGAACTAGAATTTCGCAAAGCCCTGAAGTTAGATCCCAAGCTAGCCATTGCCCACTATGAGCTTGGTCGCCTGCGTTATTTGCGTGGAGATCCTAACCGCGCACTTTTTGAAATGAAAGAAGCGCAAAAAGTAAGCCCGGTATACACCGAAGGCAAAAAATATCTTCCTGTAGACCGCGTAAAAATCAAGCAATTGCAAGCGAAATGCGAAGAATTGACTGAAAGTTATGACGCTGCCATTGAGTCTTTAAAAGACGTGGCCAGCCTTACTGCCAACAATGGCGAGACCATTAAACACATGGCAGAACTGGGCCGCATGGCCAGATCCAGCAGCAGGCGCAATGCCAAAGAAATTGATCCGGCTGAAATAAAACAAATGGTTTCTCAAGGTATACGCGAAACCGAAAACGGAGATCTTGATCTTGCTAAAGCTACCTTTACTAAAATCATAGATCTTGATCCTAAGTGCTGGCTGGCTTTTCAAAACCGCGGCCTGATTTTTGAAGCCGAAGGCGATTTGCCCCAGGCTTCGGTGCAGTATCAATCGGCCCTTGACCTCAAACCAAAATTTGATGGTCTTTATTACAACATGGCTTATCTGCTGGAAAAGAACAATATGAAATCCGAAGCCGGCGCCTGGTATAAACGCTTTCATGAACTGGCCGGAAAATATCCGTACGATCCCAAGCATATTGTTTCGCTGCAACAAGAATTAGCCAGAGAACAAGTGCGCGATCAGGCCAGTCGCAAACGCAACTATTGAAATATTTGTATAGCCCGATGCTCGGCCGCTTAAATGCTAGAATCTGGCCATGAGTAAAGCTGTTTCAACCCTGACCCTGCAAAAATATAAACGTGATGGCCGCAAGATTGTGGCTCTTACCGCCTATGACTATTCTATGGCCAAAATTCTCGATAAGGCCGGCGTCGACCTGATTCTTGTGGGCGACAGTCTGGCTATGGTCGCTCTTGGTCATCGCACCACTCATGCGGTCACCATGGAGGAAATGCTTCACCACACCAGAGCGGTCACTCGCGGCGTAACCAATGCCATGGTAGTGGCCGATTTACCTTTTATGAGCTATCAAGTCGATGTCATTCAAGCAATCACCAATGCCGGAAGATTTGTTAAAGAAGCCCAGGCGCATGCAGTTAAACTCGAAGGCGCAACCAGGCTCAATCTCGAAATAATTGAACGGCTGGTGGGCATGGGAATACCAGTAATGGGACACCTGGGCTATACACCACAGGCCATACATGGCTTAGGTGGTGCCAGAGTACAGGGCCGCTCTGCCGACGAAGCCGTAAAATTGATTGATGATGCCAGAGCTTTAGAGATGGCCGGTTGTTTTTCAGTGGTACTGGAGATGGTGCCAACGGCAGTGGCCAAAGCAGTAACCGAGAGAGTCAAAATTCCCACTGTAGGTATTGGTGCCGGCAACGTTTGCGATGGCCAGATCCTGGTGACTGATGATTTGATGGGAAAATTTACAGATTTTCTACCGCGCTTTGTACGCCGCTACGCAGACCTGAGCCAGGTTTGCCAGGATGCAGTAGGTAAATATGCAGAAGATGTGAAGTCAGCTAATTTTCCTAATGCCTCAGAATCTTTCCTTTTACCAAAAGAAGAAGAAGAAGAACTAATGCGAAAGCTCGCGCAAGAAAGTGTCAGCTCAGGCGAAATTTGTTGACATTAGTTGAAGCGAAATTTGGTGGCGACTGCCGAGTTAGTGACTCTCAAAAGTATAAGAATTTTTACAACCTTTAAGTTGTATCAGCCTACAACCTATGCGTTGTAAAAAATCATAGGCGGCGAAATCAGAGGGTCGCCAACTGAGCTAGCAGCTATGGCACGAATGGGTGCTGCAAGAGCCACAACTGCCTGATGATTTGGCACCGGAGCTGGACCCAGATTTAGTACTTTGACCAACGTCAGGTGTACTGCCGCCGCTACGCAAAATCATATTCCAGATACGCGAAACATTTGCCGATCCGCAATCAGAACAATTGGTATCCGATGAATCAGTCATTGACCGCTCCACCGTAAAAGCGGTGCGACATTTTTCTTCCATACAGCGATAGTCGTAGTTCGGCATTTTATTACTTGGCTGGTTCTAGTGGTGCAACATTTTGAATCTTGATTTTGTCATCAGGCTTCGGCGCGCTTTTAGCGTCTTTCTTTTTGAAATCAAGATCGCCTTTGACCCAGGCCTGCACGTCATTAACAAGAACGATTACCATCAAAGCGATTAAGCTGAGGAAACCCCATTTAACAATTTCACCTTGCGCGCGCTCTTCCATTGGCTTGCCTCGCAGAGCTTCAATCAGCATAAATGCCAGGTGCCCGCCATCGAGAGCTGGCCAGGGCAATAAATTGACGATCGCCAGATCCATTGATATCAATATAGTAAACATGAAGAGCTGGCGCCAGTCTTCACTGGCAAAATCAGCACCGATTTTGACCACGGCAATGACACCGTGGAAGTTTTCGATACCAGGCTCGGGTTTACCATCTTTGCCTTTAGCGCCCGGTTTAATAATGTTGTTGGCCACGCCCTGGAACATTCTGCCAATAGAATTGACCATCTGCCCGGTTTGCGTTGTCAGCTCTGTAGCCGCAGTCGAAATTACTTCTACTGGACCGCCGTCGATTTTCACATATTGCATTTTTGGCGCCAGGGCCATGCCGACCTTGCCGTCTTGATTTGGCGTCATGGCTAAATCGAGCGGCTGACCGTCGCGTTTGAGGTGCAAAGTCACCGGAGTCGATTTGCGCGTGCTCAAGTAAGCAATTACATCTTCGGCTGTCTTCACCGGCTTGTCGTCTACAGCAATGACTTCGTCTTGCACCAGAATGCCGGCCTTCGAGGCAATCGGATTAGTTTTGACCAGTTCGTTGACAAAAATACCCTGTGGAATCGGCTTGCCAAGGGCAACTAACATTACTACCATCACCAGGTAGGCAAAAATTACATTGAAAGTAACCCCGGCAACCGCTACTAAAGCTCTTTGCCAGATAGGGAATTTCTTAAAAGGTGAAAGTTGCACACCAAAAACTTCACTTGAAGCATTTGACTCGTCTCCCAGCTCAGGAATAGCAACGTAGCCCCCGAGCATACAAGCGTGAATGCGAAACTCAGTGCCCCAACGTTTGCCTACCGTCCACGATGGTCCGAAAGGCAGCCCCAGCCCGAATACCGGAGTCTGAAAACCAAAAAATCTTGCTACGAGAAAGTGGCCGCACTCGTGAACAATAATCAACGTGCTCAATATGGCGAGCATCATGAAAACACCGAAAGCTTGTTCCAAGACTTGAATCCCCTGCCACTGCCGAATAAATATAAAGACTGGCAGGGCAGCTAAATAGCACCGTCCTTGACCAGAGGCTCTATCGTGACATCTTTGTAGTAGTACGACAGAATCTGTTCTGCATTATATCCGTTATCAGCCAGGGCTTTCGCTCCCCACTGAGAAAGGCCGAGGCCGTGGCCGTAACCTCGACCGCTAAAGATGTAGCTACTGTCTGATTGAAAGAGGCTGAACTGGGTGCTGGGGAGGTTAAACAATCTTCTTAAATCAGATCCCGAAATCACTCGCGCCGAGCTTTGCCCAACCAGTAGAACGTCTTTAACTCGCTGAGAGACACCCGGATAGCGACCAATTACCAGAACTCCTAGAAGGGTCTGATTTTCGCCGCCTGGAGCTGCCGCTGTCAGAGTCTTGGCCAGAGCCTGGGCACTGACTGTTTTTTTCCAATTGAATTGAGGAGCGGCATCGTCATAGTCAACAACACTCTTCAAATAAGGTAATGGGCGGCTCCAGACATTTTCAGAAACTTCAGTGCTACCACCACTAGTGCTATGGAAAAATGCCGAAATCACTTTATTGTCGTTTTTTAAAACCAGTCCGGCAGTGTCGGCTACAGCACTGTTGGTCTCAGCGGCTTCGGCCACAACTCCTCGATAAACTTGATCGTCGACTGTGGCTTTAACGTCATAGCCTTCTTTGCCGTGTTTACCGAGATTGGCCACAGCATATGACCGCGCGGCAATGGCCTGAGCTTTTAATACTTCTTTGGGCCAGAGGGAAGGCACCTCAGACGGTACCACAGAAAGCAAATAATCTTCCAGGTCTAAGACATTTATTACAGCGATACTTGTAGTGCTGGCGGCAGTACCAGTACCAGTACTATTACTGTTGCTATTACCAGCGGTTATCGGTTTAAGAATGACTGCACCGCGATAAAGCCTGCCGCTTACACCAAGCAGGGGCACTGAACCGGGCTGGTTTGTACTGCCGGCAACGGCTATATAACCTTGCGAAGCATCCGGCAATGACGCACTGGTACTATCTTCGGTGCTGACTAAAGCCGACGAGTTTTTTGTCGGCAGAGAAAGTTGACTGCCACCAGCACTAGTGCCGGTGCCAAACATCGAGCCGGTGCTTGGTATAAAGGCCGCTTTAGTAAAGGCACCAACTGCGGCGATTTTGTCTCTCAAACTTTTGCCGGCAAAATTAAAATTTGGTTTGCCGTCTACTTTGGCCAGATTTAAATTCCAGGCGCTCTGTGGGGCAATTTTCGCTACTAAAACACCGTCGGCAACAGTATAAATATTGCCTCCATCAGGAAAATCTAAGTCGACTTTCTGAACTCCACTGGCAAGACAAACTCTAATATTGTTCTTGGCCATCGGCTTTGAACTTGTGCTAGACCATGGCGCAGCCGATTTAGAAGAATACGCCAGCTGCTCGTCTTGGGCCATGAGCGATGGTTGACCCGATTGAGCCGGTTGAGCCGATTCCGAATCTAACTGCGCCAGCGCCGGTGGTGGCAGCAAACTGAACGATAACGAAGTTATGAGGGCAAAAAAGCCCGTATACAATTTATTAGCGCCCCAGAGTGACTGTTTGGTATCACCAAACCCAGTATCTCTGCTGATGGCATTGCCGGCGGCAGACAATCTGCCTGCCACCATCCAAGGTGACATGACCGATAAATCGTTGGCCTCTTCCACCAGATCTAAAGCAATATAGGCTTGCACAGCTGCTGCAATAGCCGCCATTTCTTCTTCTGTGGCCACAAGAGTAGTCGAAGAATCGGCTGACTGCACTGATAATTGAGACCCAGACGACAAATGCATATTGCTAACCAGTTACAAACCACTAATATGCCACTTAGCAATTATAACCGTCAGTCAATTTTTGTCGAATTTGGCACGAACTTCTAATATAAGAAATTAGCCTTTGAGGGCCTCAGCGCCGCCTACGATTTCGAGCAATTCTTGTGTAATGGCCGCCTGACGAGCCTTGTTGTAGACCAGAGTCAAGCTTGCAATCAGGTCGCGAGCATTATTTGAGGCATTAGTCATGGCGGTCATGCGGGCGGCCAGTTCGGCAGCCGACGCTTCCAGTAGGCCCTGATAGATAACGTTCTGGATATACTTCGGCAAAAGCTCACGTTCCATCACATCAATTATGCTCGGCTCAAAAAGGCGAATCGGTTGAAGCGAGGTTTTGACTTCAGCTTGCGGCATATCAATGGGCAGATATTTAGTAGTCACCACTTCAGAACGCAACATCGAAATGAAATCGGTGCCAATTACTTCGATGGCATCCACTTTCTTCTCGGTATAAAGTTCACCAGCATATGTGGCAATCATTTTTGCTTCTTCAACCGTTGGAATGGCAGGCAGCAAGGTGTAAACCTTTAACTTTTCCACTTTGATTGATTTGAAGAATGAAACCGCTTTCAAACCGACCAGAATTAAACCGACTTCTTTGCCTTCAGCCTGCAATTGCGAAATGCGAGAAACTACTTCACGAAAAACGGTGGTGTTGTAAGAGCCGCATAATCCGCGATCTGATGACAGAACGATGATGCCGACCTTTTTCACATCGCGTCTTGAAAGCAGCTCCAGCCCTTGCACATCAATGGGGCTAATTTCACCCACCACTTCGCGCAATACTCTTACTACAGCTTGAGTGAACGGCCGGGCCGCCAGCACACGCATTTGCGCGCGCCTTACTTTTGCCGCAGCAACCAGTCTCATCGCCCGAGTGATTTTCTGGGTAGACTGAACGCTTTTAATTCTTTGACGGATTGCTTTGAGGTTAGCCATCTGATTGCCTTGCCTGTCTAATTATGGTTTGAAGAAATTGGTCTTGAACTTGTTCAAGTGTTCTACAAGCGCGGCGTCATCAGCGTCGGAGAGCTTGTCGCCAGTGAGCAGTTTGGCGTCGAGATCTTTGGCCTGAGCTGCCAGATACTTGAACCATTCAACTTTGAACTTGGTGATGTTTTTAGTTTCTACATCATCAAGAATGCCTTTGTTAGCGGCAAAGAGAATTGAGACTTGCTCAGACAAGCTGAGCGGACGATACTGAGCTTGTTTCAATACTTCAGTCAGTTTTTGACCACGGCGAATTTGATCTTGAGTAGATTTATCGAGGTCTGAAGCGAATTGAGCGAATGCTTCCAGTTCTCTAAATTGCGCTAAGTCAAGGCGAAGTTTGCCGGCAACAGCCTTCATCGCTTTTGTCTGGGCTGAACCGCCTACTCGGCTAACTGAAATACCGGCGTTGATGGCCGGACGCACACCAGCGTAGAACAAGTCTGTTTCTAAGAAAATTTGACCGTCGGTAATCGAAATTACGTTGGTGGGAATGTA
>CASBPX010000040.1 GCA_949127735.1 Candidatus Obscuribacterales bacterium
GCAATATCGTTTTGCAAGAGTCTGAGCGTCAGTCGAACGCCATCGCACTTGCAGCCAATTCGATCACTACACTGCGCTGGCAGTAATTTATTCTGGGTATCAGATTTTTGCGGGCGGCAAACTGTGCCTGAAAAATAGGCTAAGAAATTTTACAACTGATAAGTTGTATTTTTCTACAACCCACAGGTTGTAAAATTCCCTAGGCGCCTTAAACAGATAGCTCAAAGTGATTGGGATGGACACATCCTCAAGTGAGCAAATATTGAATATTCCTTGCCATGAGAGGAAGAGCGAGAATGCCGCGCGATAATGTCTCGTGTCAGCCTTAATACTTACGGAATCAGCAAAATGTCGCACAGCACAGCCAGTATCTTTCACCTTGGCAAAGACACAACTAAGTATCGTCCACTGGGTAAAGAATTTGTCTCGAGCGAGGAATGGAACGGCCGCCAGATGCTGGTGGTCAAACCAGAAGCACTGACTAAGCTCGCCAATGCTGCTTTCAAAGACGTGTCGCATCTGCTGCGCACCAGCCATCTGGAGATGCTCAAATCTATTCTTGACGACAGCGAAGCATCATCTAACGATAAATTTGTGGCCCTTGAACTTTTAAAAAATGCCGCCATTGCCGCTGGTGGAACTTTGCCTATGTGCCAGGACACAGGTACAGCGATTGTCACAGCACACAAAGGCGATCATGTCTGGACAGACAGCGACGACGCTGCCGCCATTGCTGAAGGCATAAAGAAAACTTACAGCGAATGCAATCTGCGCTACAGCCAGATGGCGCCCCTGAGCATGTATCAAGAAGCCAATACCGGTAGCAATTTACCAGCGCAAATTGAAATTTACAGCGACCCTGGCGACACCTACGAATTTCTATTCATCGCAAAAGGGGGCGGCTCCGCCAACAAAACTTATCTGCTGCAAGAAACCAAATCAGTCTTGAATCCAACTTCTCTGGCGAAATTGCTGACAGAAAAAATAGCATCTCTGGGCACCTCTGCTTGCCCCCCTTATCACCTAGCCATAGTTATCGGTGGCCTCTCTGCCGAACTCACACTCAAGACGGTAAAGCTGGCCAGCTGCCATTATCTCGATAATCTTCCAACTGAAGGCGACAAAAGCGGTCGCGCTTTTCGCGATATCGAATTAGAAAAAGAAGTGCTGGCGATTACTCGCAATTCAGGCATCGGCGCTCAATTCGGCGGCAAATATTTCTGTCACGATGTGCGCGTTGTGCGTCTGCCAAGACACGGTGCCAGTCTACCTATCGGCATCGGCGTATCGTGCAGCGCTGACCGTCAAATCATGGGCAAAATCAACAAGGATGGTTTATGGTTGGAAGAACTCGAACTCGATCCTGCCCGATTTCTACCAGAAATTGAAACCAGCGATTTAGCTTCTGAAACTATTCACGTTGACTTGACTAGACCGATGGATGAAATTCGCGCCAGCCTCGCTGGGAAGCCTCCAGGCACGCGGCTAATGCTTAAAGGAACCCTGATAGTTGGTCGTGATATTGCCCATGCGAAATGGAAAGAATTGATTGATCGCGGCGAAGATTTGCCAGACTACATTCGCCAGCATCCCATTTATTATGCTGGTCCGGCAAAAACTCCTGAAGGGTATGCATCCGGTTCGTTCGGACCGACTACTGCCGGACGTATGGATTCGTATGCCGATTTACTCATGAGCCGGGGCGGCAGCCTGATTACATTGGCTAAAGGTAATCGCGGCAAAAACGTCAGAGAAGCTTGCGGCCAGTATGGTGGTTTTTATCTCGGCACCATTGGTGGTGCGGCAGCACGATTGGCCAAAGATTCCATTCGCAAAGTTGAAGTGATCGATTATCCCGAACTTGGGATGGAAGCGGTTCACCGAGTAGAAATCGAAGATTTTCCTGCTTTCATTGTTATCAATGACAAGGGCGAAGACTTCTACGCCAAAGTTTTAGAAACTGCTCTGAGCATAAAATAGAGTGCGCAATCACTTAAAGTTTGCCACGGTTCCACTGGCCATTTTAATCTTTGCTACGGGTTTACACTTGGCTCTGCAAGCTAATTCTGTGGCGGCGAACCCAGGAACAGTCAAAGCAGAAGTTAAACCAGCGGCAACTGCTACTCGCATGGTCAAATTTTCACGCTCTAAGTCTATCGGTCGCCTTTACGAAATCAATAAGCTTGATGACTGGATCATGCGCACAGAATTCTTCAAAACATTCATTGGTGAAGCCCGAGGCGATCTGGTGGTGCCTGCCAAGTCATTGCTTTGCCTCGAAGTTAGCCCTATTGTAGCGCTGCAGCCTGAGCTACTTCGCGAAGCAAGCATTGATTCAATATCGGTCTTGCGAATGCGAGCTTTTCTTGAAGATCCAGAAAAGGCTTTTCTCGAATTGCCTCGTTTTAAAACTCTCAAGCGCATCGATATTGTCAATTGCGAAGTCACCGATAAAGGCCTGGCATCACTTGCTGCGCTGACGAACCTTCAACATCTAACTCTCACCAGTAGCTCTATTAATGGAAGTTGTATGCAGTCTCTAAAGAGTCTAAAAGAATTGTGTTATCTCAGTTTATCCAACAATTCTTTAGTTAAGTCTGCCTACAAAGATATTGGCACCATGACCAATCTCCAATTTCTTGCCCTTTCTCGCTGCCGCATTGACGACAACGACATGGCCGCCTTAGCCGGCCTTACCAAGCTGACCACACTGAGAGTGCGCAACAGTTTCGCTCTAACGCCAAAATCACTTGCCATTGTCAGCAGTTTTAAAAAGCTGGAGTACTTTGATGCTGACTTTACGCGCTTCAAACCTCGTGATTTTCTACAGCTAAAAGGCTTGCCTTTGCAGCAAATCGATTTGCCTTTTCAATCAATGTCAGCAACAGACAAACGTGCACTGAACCAGGCACTGCCTAAGTGTCAGCTGATGCTTAACAAGACTACTTCGAAACCTGATGTTGAAGTATATTTTCAACCGTTGCACAAATAGTCACCAGTAACCACTGAAAGCTCATTGCATTAAACAAAACACTATACGACAAAGCGTAGTAGAAAAGGCAAAAAGAGAAAGCGCTTGAGTGAGCAAATGCCCAACCCAAGCGCCTCCTGAGAAGTTACTTTTTCTTCTTCGCTGTCACACCTGCTCCAGAGCGGGCAGCTTTGACGAGGACGAAGTTGAAAACTCCGGTCTGCACGGCACTGGCGACAGCCACAGCAGGAGCCAGTTGAACGACGAGTTCCGGTTGGAAGAAGTCATCGCCGGCGATGTCGTGGGTGTTGTGCGCGTCATCCTGGAAATAGAGCTGGGTGACAAGCCTGGTGTAACCGGCCGCCTCTACGAGCACGTGGATGTGCGCCGGTCGCCACAACTGCGCGCCACCATCAAAGTAATTGCCGGGCCGCAGACAGTCGAAGCTGTACTTGCCGTCTTTGTCTGCCACAATGCGGCCGCGATAGAGCTGCTTGGCGGCAGGAATGTTCACAGGATTGCCGGCGGCATCCTGATTGTCGTAATCGCCGTTGGGGTCAGCCAACCAGACATGAAGCACGGCGCCGGCCAGAGGCAAGCAATCCGGCGACAGAACCTGGCCGCTGATTCTGATTTGAGTTCCCCTGGTGCCGGCGGGAAAGAGGTTGCTCTTAAGAGGTGACCGAGGCAGAAAGTAAGGCCCCAGCACCTGTTGCGGAGTTGCCGGAAACTGCAGCGGCAACGGCTGTGAAAGTGGTTTCATATTGTGTTTTCTTTCTTTCGGTGACTGCTTAGACTCCGCTAAAGCAGAGTCTTGAGCATTTTGCCGCTCTGGCCTGCTGCCAGCTTCTTCAATGCGGCGGCTTCGATTTGCCGAATGCGCTCACGGCTAACACCGTATTTGGTACCGAGCTGGTCCAACGTTTCGGGCTCATCACCATCCAGTCCGTAGCGGCGGGTGACGATGTCGCGTTCGCGCGTCTCCAGTTTGTCGAGCGAGCCGGCGACCTTGGCCACAAGGTCGTTGCCGATGACCGACTGCTCCGGAGAAAGAGCGCCCTTGTCTTCGATGCGATCGCCGAATTCGGCGTCACCATCGAAAACCGGAGTATTGAGCGAAATCGGCTCAGCGGCATACTGAGCAAGCTCAATCACAAGCTTCACCGGCACATTCATGGCAGCGGCCACGGCAGTGTCGGTGGGCACGCTACCATCACGACGAATGGCGGCAATAGCCTGGTTCATCTTCGTGATCTGAATCACCCTGCTCGCGGGAATGCGGACAGCAAGACCATTCTCACGCAAATACTCGGTAACCGCCTGGCGCACCCACCACTGGCCGTAGGTGGCGAAACGATAACCGAGAGCAGGGTCGAACTTGTCTACAGCTTTGATCAATCCGAGATTGCCTTCCTGCACCAGATCTTCGAGGGGCACATTGGGGCGAACATACTTCCAGGCAATCGAAACCACCAGGCGCAGATTGGCTTTCACCAGAGCATCCTGAGCGCGTTTGCCTTTGATTCCACCCTGCTTGATGCAAGTTGCCAGTTCGACTTCCTGTTCGGGGGTGAGCAGAGCAACCTTGCGGGCTTCCCTCATGTAGGCGTTGAATGCTTCGTTAGAGTCGTTGGTGCGGGTGTTGCTGGCCATGACGAAACGTCCTTCTATTGTCGCGTGCGCCGCCGATTAGCTAACACAGAGCGAATGAGGTTGAAGATGGAGATAGGCGAAGGTTTTTGGTTGCTGAGATAAATTGGCTGGAGGGAATTTGAAGAAAGGCGGTAATGCTTATGCCTATCAGCCCCTGGCGCCAGAAAGTAGTATAGAAATGTTACCTTTAGCTAAATAACCAGCAATAAGTACTAGGTAAGCGTTTACATCACCTAGCAAGGCTAGCGAAACCATGGTTTACATTCGTAGTTTACGGCGGCAATGCCGCGGGAATGAAAAGCCAATGAACCATCGTATTCTCCAAATATTACTGGCGGCAGCTCTGCTCTCGGCTGTGAACACTGCGCCAGTAATCGCTGCTGAAGGCTATGTTCTCAACGGCAAGCCGATTAGCGAGAGCCAGTACAAAGCCGCCAGATTAGTGCAAGAAAGCATGAAGCTGATTGAAAGCGGCAATTTCGAAGGCGGGCTGGCAAAAGCGCGAGAAGCAAAAACTACAGCGCCCGATTTTTTCTACAGTTCTGCCGCTCTCGGAATCGCCGCTGCGCGCTCAGGGCTATACGATGAAGCCATCGCTAACATGCGCCAGTCGCTGAGCTTGCAACCAAACCAACCGGAGACTTTGTGGAGCCTTGGTGCCACTCTGCAATCGTCAGGAAAAACCGATGAAGCGATCGTGATGTTGCGTCAATTTCTGACAAAATATCCTAAAAATTCTCGCGTGCCGCAAGGTATTGCTCTGGTAGATTTGCTTGAAAAACAAACGAAAATGAATGCCAAAATTACCACCCACAGCGATCAAGACTATTTTGCCGAAGCTGTTGGGCTGCGGGTTATGCGTTGGTCAGACAAAGATATTCCGATCAAAATTTTCATCGCCGAGCCCGGTAAAATTACAGGTTTCAAACCGAGCTATTCAGCCCAGTTGCAAGAAGCACTAAAGGCCTGGGAAAACGTCAGCGAAGGCAAAGTCAAATTTGAGCAAGTAGACTCACCCACCAAAGCGAATATTACGTTCAAATGGTCGGACAACCCCAAAGATGTTTCGAACGCGGCTGAAGGTGGAGAAGCTCGACTGGTGCCGCTGGGCAACACCCTCGGCGCGGTGCGTCTGGTGGTGCTCACAGTAAATAACATGCCTGAGCTGCAACTGAATGATCGGGTAATTCTCTTCATTTGCCTGCACGAACTTGGTCATGCATTGGGAATTGGCGGCCACAGCCAGTCTCCTGGCGACATCATGTACAGCAGCCTGCCTCTCAACTACGAACATTTCAAAATTAGCGATCGTGACGCTAAAACCCTGGTCAAACTTTATTCAACAGAGGTGACTAATACAGCCGCTACTGTAGCCGCAAAAAACTTGATGTCGCTTTCTGATGTCACCAATGCATCTGATCTCACCGCCATTAACGCGCGCGGCACCGCCGCCATGAACGCCAAAGATTACGCCAAAGCGGTGGAAATATTCAAAGAAGCGGTGGCCAAATTTCCCGACTCTTCTGTAATGAAACGCAATCTGGCTGCGGCACTCAACAATAGTGGACTGTCGGCGCTAAACGCTCAGCAGTTTGAAAAGGCGGTGGATATTTTTCAGCAGGCACTGGTGCTAAATCCTGACAGCAAACCGGCAAAAGTAAACATTGCCGTAGCGCATTACAATACCGGTTTGATTTTTTTGCGCGAAAATAATTTAGACAAGGCCGAAGCTGCACTCAAGCAGGCGGTGGAAGGTTTTGAATTCACCGGCAATCAAGCGCTTTTGCTCAAAGCTGCAGGCAATTATGCTTTTGTTTTGAAAAAGTCAGGCAAAGCTGATGAAGCGAAAGCAATTGAGAGTAAGTACAAAGTCACTGGTATTTGATTGACGCAGCTCATGTGAACGAAACCCACTCACCTCACGCGAAACTATTACTGATAAAAAGGGCCGTCTGTTCGGTTTTTAATTGGTATCTGAAGCTGTAGAGACATAGGCTAAAAATATCTTCTTCCCCACTATCCCCCAGACCGTAAACCATTGCCCCCCACAAACAGCTAACCGCACTAAGTTAAGTACCGTTCTTCGCAGTCAAAAGTGATCGCTTCGATCATCATTTGAAACACGCCTATAAACTGCACACTTTCAATTAAAAACACAATTACAAAATGCCAATAGCCGCACTACCAATTTGGCTTCAAACCACACTCTTCATCGCAACCGTTCTTGTTGTGATTATTTTCGTCGTCAGCGTTGTCGTCACTATTCATCGCCGCATAAAACGCACGATGGAGGCGCATCAAGACGCCGCACGAATTGTCGAAACAATCGCCAACATGCACAGTAACTATCACAATCGCTTCATGCCCGTCATGTTGCGCTGCGTACTGGTTGAAGCTTACGAGGAATATCAAGACATTCGCGCCGACTCAGCAGTAGTCTGGACCGGTGCCGATCTCAACGCATCCATCCGCGCAGTCAATGCCGTTATTTCACGCATTAAAGATGCACAAGAGGCATCGTTAATAAACCTCAACGCGGAAAAGGAACGCCAAATTCTTAACCGCGAAGAAGCTGAAAGCAGCGATGAGTGCCGCATTGCAACAAGCGACATCGACGAACAGTTTGCCCGAGATTTGCGCGCTCTTAAAGAAGCCCGTGACCGGAAAGTGCAAATTATCGACGGTCGCCAAGCCAGCAATCTAGGCCGCATCAATCGGCTGCGACAAGACCTCTTGCGGCAACAAGCTCAACCCTCATCTTAATTAGCCATGGTGCCAATAACAATTGCTTTGCTGCTTATACTCTTAGCCTACTGGCGCTTCAAACTTTCCTGCCAACTCCAGGCTGAAGCACTAGCGCTGGAAGCCTTCATCATCAAGATCGAAGGACGCTATCAGGGCGGCAAAATGCCCCACGATCTCTTTCTTGCCATTAAGATTACTGACGACCTGTTCGATATCAGCGATAGGGAATCAAGCAGAGGTGTAAGTCCGTGGACTCTCGCTGCTTTTAAAAAACGCACAGCGAAAGCCAGAGCACACATTGCTGAAGCCGACCAGCGTGCTCTCAACAGCCCATCCAGCAGCTAATCATGAGGAGCCTTGCAAAACCTTTCGGTTTTCCGGCTCCTCATTTTTTATTATCCTACTAATACCAGTAGTATCTTTAATCGCCCTGGTGAGTTATTTTTACGGCTTTTTGAAAACGTGAAGGATCCTTCAGGTTTTCACATCGCGCGAAAACGCGACGTAACGCAAGCAAGTCCAATCTAGGTCCCGAAATTTACTTACCGCTGCCGCACAAATCTTTCACAGTGGGTGGCGAACTTGCAGGTAACTTCTCAGGCTCAACTCTAGGCATTACCTGAGCCATCTGCACACCAAGCATCACCAGTATAAAACCCAGCACTTGCGGCCAGCCTAACGCTTCTTTGAGAACTACGGCAGCTATCAGCACCACAAGCGGTCTTTGAATTAAATTGATAATCGAAATGCGTGTGGCACCAAGTGCTTTGATGGCAGCGATGAAAGCCAGATTGGCTAAAGCACCGGCCACTCCCATCCACAAAACAAAGGGAATAACCGAAGGGTTAACAGCGCCCAGCCAGGGCGTCAGCAGCAGTGAAACCACGCCATTGACGACAAAGATATTCAATGACATCACACGCGGGTCAACCTGTCGCAAAATTGTCTCAATTTTAATGCGATAAACAGTGGAGCTCAACACCGCAGCCAGTGCCATAATCGCTCCGACCAGATTAACTGAAAAAGAACTACCAGGCAGACCGCTTTGCAGTGACAGTGCCACTCCCACCAGAGAGGCCGCCAGACCCGGCCAGAACCAGCGACCGCGATGATCATGGCGACGCAGGCAATTTGCCAGTGCCACTACTGCCGGTGTTGAAGTGATTATGGTAATCAACTCGACAGCAGTGAGTTTAGTCAGGGCAAAAAGACAAAAAGCGTTGGTGGCGAACAGCAATAAACTAACAGTAATTACCGAACTAAATTTGACTTCTCGTGGGCGCTGCCAGCCACGCACCAGTACCAACATAGTTAGAGCGGCCACCAGATTTTTCAAAATCAAAAGCTGTAGGGGCGTTGCCTGAGCCTGAAAACCCAGTTTGATCAAAATAGGCTCTACTGATGCGGCTGTTAAAGCCAGCATCACCCAGGCGGCAGTAGAAATTTGTGACTGCTGCGAACTCGCTGAGATAGATGAACCACTAACCGCCATCAGGCATTCAGGGCCTCTCGTACGGCCTCATAATCCATTCCGGCAAAACCAAATTGGGCCAGCGTTCGGCCTGTATTTGCAAAATCAATACCCGTCAACACTCCTGCCAGAGTAACCACTGAGTCAATCACCGGCACTTTAACACCAGCTAGAGTGGCAAACCGCTGCAGTGGTATCAATGTGGCATTGACGTCTTCTACCAGAAAACGGTGGTCTAAAGACGGTGGCGATTGACTGAAGCGATAGTTGGGAACGGTCTGCATGGCCTGATGCAGCGAGGTAGTATCACAACCGTAGTAACGATTGAGCAAGTCTTTCATGGGCACGAGAGTGGCATCGTAAGCCGCTGCCAGCAAATTGAACTCTTCTTCAATGCGGTCGAGAATGGCAACGGTGCGCGAAGTCATACCCTTGTAATAAAACAAGAACGACTCCTGACGGTCAATGGCGTTCATGTTAGCCAGCACCACCGGAGCGTGAGCCAGTGCGCCAAAATCAGTTAATCCACGTTCGATTATATTGCTGGCCGCATCGAGACCAGGGAAAAACTTGGTGACGATGGCTCCTTCAGCATCGGTAATGCTTTTGTTTGTGCCTGAAAATAATGTCCAGCGCTTAAAGCCGCGTATCCAGATACTTTCGTCTTCTTGAGTGCGGCAAGCAAACAGTGAATCTGTTTCAAGAACTGGCACAGCGAGGCCGCCGGCTTCCTTAATTGCCTGAGCAAAAAGCAAAGCGCCGCCTAATTTTCCCGAGAACAAAATTACTTTGTGATGACTTTCCAGATACGGGGCTAGTTGTCTGGCGACCTCAGCGTATGCTGTAGTCAGGGTGGCGACAAAGATTGTGTCAACTTGCGAAAGCAGTAAGGCGGCATTGTTGCTCACTTGATGGAGGCCGAACAGCCCCTCAATTTTTCCTGAAGCACGCACAGACAAATTTTCGGCAATGTTCGGCAATTTGCCCAGATCGCGAACCAGTATCGATACTTTGTGACCCTGATTAGACAGATAGGCAGCCAACGCTCTGGCCGAATTGCCTCCACCGATGATACCCACTCGCGCTACCTGGCGATTGAGCAGTTCAGCATCATGGGGCGGAATAACAGCCTGAGCAAATTGGAAACTGGTCTGCAAAATATGGCCTCCTTAAGCGAGGCTAATAAGTGTAACCAATTCACCCCTGCCAAGTATTAAACGCGAGCTCGCGCGGGGCAAGTTAGGTTAGCGCACGGCAGGTCAAGATGCCGAAGTTCTTTCGTATAATCGCCACTGAACCCTCCTTGCGCTCCGGTAGAACATAGGTCTTAACAGCGCTTAATGCGTATAAATAGGTATTCCTTTCAATTCCACCCCACCAACAACAGATTTCCAGCAAACCAGCAAAATCCAAGCCATCAACCC